>JAVCCI010000023.1 GCA_030765555.1 Candidatus Kappaea frigidicola | reverse complement strand
ATTAGTTAATTCTGAAAAAGAACTTCCCATTTTATGTAATTCATCAATAAGTTTATCAGCATTTTGCAAAAGTCCGTTAACAGCTATAACAAAAGGTCCAAATTTAGAATTCAAATAGATGGGTTGAGCATCAACTCCACTTATAACGCCTATTCTCTTCTCCCCTATCATATCACTATAATCATTATAAAATTTAGACTTAAATTGGCTTTGTTTTATATCATGTATTTTTCTAAAAAGCTCCTTACCCCACACCGCCATACCACCAAATTGCGTCCCTAAATGAGAATGGTAATCTGTGCCATAAAATAGAGTTTGTATGCAATTTTTTTTAGATACTACGCCAAATAAACCACTCATTAGACACCTCTTTCAAGTCTATAAATTTTTAGAATAGAAATCCTTAATAATAGTAACTGCTTCATCTATACTGTCAGTCATTTTAAAAATATTGATATGTTCTTTAGAAATAAGCTTAGATTTAAGCATAGACTTCTTCATCCAATCTATCAGTCCTTTCCAGTAAGATTTTCCAAAAACTATAATAGGAAATGGTATAACTTTTTCAGTTTGAATCAATGTAATAAACTCAGCAAACTCATCCAATGTCCCAAATCCTCCCGGAAAAACCATGACTGCTTTTGCATATTTAGCAAACATAACCTTACGCACAAAGAAATACCTAAAATAGAGCGCTTTGGTTATATGGGGATTAGGTTTCTGCTGAAGAGGTATTTCAATATTTAAACCAATCGACTCTCCCCCGGCCTCTTTAGCACCCCTATTAGCCGCCTCCATTATACCAGGTCCGGCACCCGTTATAATTGAATAACCATCCTTAGCTAATTTAAAAGCTAGTTTTCTGGCAGCCTTATAGTACTTTGAATTCTTTTTAACTTTAGTTCCACCAAAAAAAGTTATCCCATTAGAAACTTCAGATAAATCATCAAAACCATCAACGAACTCAGACATTATTCTAAAAACTCTCCAAGGATCATCTGGACTAAATGTATACCTGAATTCTTTATCTTTCTTACTGCTCATGCTTTTTACTTCTCCTATTTTTTATCTCTATATACTTTATCAGTTATTCTAGCTCTTTTTTTTACTCTGACTCCAACCTCTTTACCTTTTGTAGCTTTCTTTATAGGCTTACAATCTATCTGCATTGAACTTATCTTCATTTTTATATCAGTAGTGTGTCCCTTTATATAAATAATATCTCCTTCTAACAAAGGACCTTTTTTTATCTTTATGACTGCGACTTTTACTTTGGGAAAATAGTGCACTACATTACCAATTAGTTCCCGTTTGAGCAATTTGACTTTTATTACTTTTTTAATTACCTCTTTAGATTTGGTTTTGATTTTGGGTTTGGATCTGACTGGTTTATTCTTCTTCTTTAAAAAACTAAATATCATCAATTATTCCTCTTTGAGTAAACTTTACGCAAACAAAAGGCCGTCGGGATTAATATAATATCCTGACGGCCTTGTCAATTGTTACATTATATCATTAGATATTAATTTTTTCTGCAATATCGGACACATAAGGTGCCTTCCAGTATTCGCCCATGAGTACCTTAATAATACCTACGAGTGAATATATACCGGCCACTAAAAAAACGATACCAAACACAACCTGGCCTAAAACTGGTATTATATTAATTAAAAGGGCTGCTGCTTCAGCTATAAATAAAACTAAACCTTGTTTACTGTGGAATAATACAAACTTATTCTCCTTCTTCAGTAACAACGGAAGCAGACATAAAATACCTATATATGAAAGTAATGCCCATACTTTTCCTTCTACTACTTGCTTGTCTTCTTTAGGACTTGTGTTTTTTTTGACTTCTTCAACCATTTTCTCCCCTCCCACTTAATGGATATGTTTTCATTAGTTTTAATATATCACAAGAAAATTACTTTGTCAAATAAAAAGCCCCACAGAACTAATTGCTCTGCGGGGCTTTTTATTAATCTTCTAAAAAACTAAATTAGAAGGTTACCTTCATAGAACCGGTAACACTTGTACAAAGAGTATCATCAGCTGCTGCTACATTATTAGGATTGTCTGCTTTGTAGTAACTACCTGGCCAGAACCAACCGGCTACTAAACCAAGCTGTACATCTTCAGTGTAATCATAAGTCAAGCTGAGATCTAATTCATCGCCAGCATGTCTATCAAATCCACTTACAGGAGCTTCTACGAATTGAAAATATGCGTATTTAGCACCTAAATGTACATCATCGATATCCCAGTATGCTAAAGGATCGATGTTACCAGATACTAAGATCTGGTGCATGTTAGTATCAGTTGCTGTATCATTAGCATCTTGGCTATTCCAGAAGTTGCCAAAGTAACGACCATTCCAACCATAGATAACTGTATCTGATTTTCTCATGAAAGGTGTATAGAAGTTACCCATGTCACCTTGTTCGCGAGGATAGTTATTGTAATCTTCGCCTTCACGGAATGTGTAGCAAAGACCTAACTTAGGTACACCGGTAACGTCGGCAAATAAATAATCACCACCGACTTCAGCACCCCAAGAACTAATATCAACAGTCTTAACACCAATTATGTTATTTGCTGCATCATAATCAGTTGTTCCCCAGTCACCAAACTGGTAGGCAACTTCACCATAAAGATCTAAATTTTCTACAGGAACCATACTACCTCTGGCACCAACTGTGTGAATTTCCTGATGAGGAATACTTTCAACTAATTGAGTATTCGCACCATTTACAGCATCAGGAATGTGAATTGTTGTAACTGTACCAGTGTCCTGCTCGTTAAGACCTAAATAGTAAACTTCGATTTCTGAATCATAAGCATCAATTGGCTTATTAATATTAACAAACCAAAGATCAAAATCATCTCTTGAGTTATAGTTATTTCTTACGGTGTTACTAGTACCTTCATCGATCTTAGAATATACTAAGTCAATAGAAAAATCTTCATAATCAAGTTGAGCTTTGATTGCATCAAATGCATCATACTGTGAAAGCTGAGCATATGAATAGATAGAACCTTCAGGATCAATGACGTTTGAACCAAGTGCAAAACCTCTACCATAATAAAGAGGTTGGCGACCAACAGTAAGTGTTAGTGGCTCATAAAGCATTTCCTGTAAAACAACATAAGCTTCAGCTATACCAACATCCATAGAAACTGCATCATCATTAGCGTAATCCCAAATTCTCTGGTTTACGAGTTTTAAACGAGCTGATACATTGTCTGTTAAGTCAGCATCAAAGTTAAGACTTACAGTAGTTGCCCAGAGTGTTGAATCTGGAGAAGTATTGACACCAGTAGCATCATAGTAAAATGAATTGTACTGGTCCCAAATACCGTATGTGTTAACGTCTCCGCTAACTCTTATTCTCTGTACTTCTGCATTAGCTACTGAACAAAAAGCCAGCACTAACACTAGAGCACATATAAGAGTAAACTTCTTCATTT
>JAVCCI010000012.1 GCA_030765555.1 Candidatus Kappaea frigidicola | reverse complement strand
TTGGTTAAATATTTAGATAATGTCCCGGATGAAGAAATTGTAAAACTAAATATCCCTACTGGTATACCTCTGGTTTATGAGTTGGATGATAACTTAAAACCCATAAAACATTACTACTTGGGTGATGAAGAAGCCATTAAAGCTAAGATATCATCAGTTGCCAATCAGGGAAAGGCTAAAAATTAGATATTTATGAAAATATCATCCTGGAATATAAACGGCCTTAGAGCCATTTATAAAAAAGGTTTTTTGGATTGGCTAAAAAAAGAAAAAGCCGAGATTATTTGCCTCCAAGAAACAAAGGCCCATCAAGATCAATTGCCCGAGGATATTCTCAATATTCCGGGCTTTTTTTCTTATTTCAGCCACCCCGAGAAAAAAGGCTATTCAGGAGTAGCACTTTTTACAAAAGAAAAACCCCTTAAAATTAGCTACAATTTTAAAAAGGCTTTTGATTCAGAAGGGCGCCTCATAAAAGCTGAATACAAAAAATTTACTCTTTATAATGTCTACTTCCCAAACGGCAAAGCTTCGCCTCAACGCCTTGAATATAAAATGGCTTTCTACGAAAGCTTCTTAAAAGAGATAATATCCGAAAGAAAAAAAGGGAATGAGGTTATTTTCTGCGGCGATGTTAATACGGCTCATAAAGAGATAGATTTATCTCGAGCGAAAGCTAATGAAAAAAATTCAGGTTTTCTACCTCAGGAAAGAGATTGGATAGATAAAGTAATTAATAGTGGCTTCATTGATACTTTCAGAATATTTAACTCTAAGGCAGAAAATTATACCTGGTGGGATTTAAAAACTAGAGCCAGGGAAAGAAATATTGGTTGGAGAATTGATTATTTTTTTATTAGTGAAAATCTTAAGAAACAACTTAAATCTGCTACCATAAACAATAGGGCAATGGGGTCTGACCATTGCCCTATATCTATCAAGCTCAACTTCTAAATAAAATTAAGCTATAGTTATTTCTTTATCCAAGTAAACATCTTGGATGGCATTTAGTATCTGGATACCTTCTTTAAGGGGCTTCTGAAATGCTTTTCTACCTGATATTAAACCCATACCACCAGCTCTTTTGTTAATAACCGCGGTCTTTACCGCCTGCGCTAAATCATTCTCACCTGAAGCACCACCAGAATTAATGAGACCGATACGGCCCATATAACAATTAGCTAACTGATATCTAGTTAAATCGATAGGATTATTAGTAGTTAATTTATCATATACAATAGGACTAGTCTTAGCAAAATTAATAGCACTAAAACCGCCATTATTAGTTGGTTGTTTCTGTTTAATGATATCAGCTTCTATAGTAACACCTAAGTGATTCGCCTGGCCAGTCATATCGGCTGCCGTATGATAATCAACACCGTCTTTTTTAAAACCGTTATTTCTTAAATAGCACCACAATACAGTAAACATACCATATTCATGAGCTCTTTTGAAAGCTGCTGAGACTTCTTCTATCTGTCTGCGTGATTCTTCAGAACCAAAATAAATCGTTGCTCCAATGCCTACAGCGCCCATGTTATAACCTTGCTCTACAGAAGCAAACATTCTCTGATCAAAGGTATTAGGATAGGTTAAAAGCTCGTTGTGATTAATCTTAACGATAAAAGGTATTTTGTGAGCATATTTACGGCTCATAATACCCAGAACCCCCAATGTAGATGCAACACCATTACAGCCACCTTCTATAGCCAGCTCAATAATACCCTCAGGATCAAAACACCTGGGATTAGGCGCAAAAGACGCCCCAGCCGTATGCTCAATACCCTGATCGACCGGTAAAATAGAAATATAACCGGTACCTGCCATGCGACCAGTATTAAAGAGCATCTGCAAATTTCTTAAAACATTGGGTGACCTGTCAGAATTTACAAAAATTCTGTCAATAAAATCAGGTCCCGGAAGATGCAGATCTTCCTTGGCAATAGTTGCACATTTATGCTCTAGAAGCATCTGGGCATCACTACCTAATAAACTTTTTACGTCTGCCATAATACAAAACCTCCTAAATTTAATTATTGTTATTTGGGCTATTGTACTACAAATATATCTTTCGTCAATATTTTTTTACTTTTATAGTAAGTTTTTGCTGATATTTATGAAAAACCCATTTTAGATACTTTACTGCAATTTATCTATTATTTGATATAATTCCTTTACGCTCTTAGCAGAGAAACCCAGATTCCTTGCAGATCTAGAGTAGCGCACATTCCTAGCATACCAGGAAAAATGTTTTCTAAATTTTAAAATACCTATTTTTTCTCCGTAAAATTTACAATTCAAATTTACATGCTTTTTAATTACTTTTTTGAGTTGATTAACAGACGGTTTTTTGATAATTTTACCTTTTTTTAAAAAATAATCTATTTCTTTAAAAATCCAGGGATTACCCAATGAGCCTCTGGCTACCATAATCCCATCGCAATTAGTTTCATCTAGCATCTTTTTAGCTAGCTCTCCGGAAAATATGTTCCCACTGGCAATCACTGGTATTTTAACAGCACTTTTGACTTCTTTAATAGTTTTATAATCAACTTCTCCTTCATAGCCTTGCTGCCTAGTTCTGCCGTGAATAAATATAGCACTTAAACCAGCATCCTCGGCCATCTTGGCTATCTCAACAGCAACCAAACTATCTTCAGACCAACCAGTTCTTATTTTTATAGTTGCTGGCTTATCGCTAAAACGCACCAATGTATCTATTAAGGTTTTTAAGCGTTTAAGATCTTTTAAAAGACCGGCTCCATGACCCTTTTTTGCTACTTTGGGGGTAGGACATCCGGCATTTAAATCTATTGTATCATACCTATAAGACCTTAACATAAAAAGAGTTTTCTTAAGCACTTCAGGATCATCAGCTAGAAGCTGAATTCCCAGGGGACGATCTCTAAAGTTACTTCTCAGGAGTTCTTCAGTTTTAGGTTTATTATTAATTAAAGCTCTAGTGCTTACCATTTGACAATAAGCAAATTTGCAGCCAAAACCTCTATTAAGCAACCTAAAAGGTAAATCGCTTACATCTGATAGGGGAGCTAAAATTATTTTAGGAAATTTAATTTTTCTAAATGACATAGATATTATTGCAGAAGATTCTCTGCTAAGTTAAAAAGATAACCAATTAAAATAATTCCCAAAGATGTAATAGCAAAAAATATAGCTATAAGTTTTAATTTCATAGCTCTTTTTAAAAGAATAGCCTCGGGTAAACTTAGAGCACTTGTAGCCATCATAAAAGCTAAAGCAGTCCCCAGAGGAACTCCTTTTTCAAAAAGAGCAACTGCTACAGGAACTATCGCTATACAACTAGCATACATAGGAACTCCTAATATTGTAGCTAGAGGAACTGACAAAGGGCCCGTTTTGCTAATAGCTGCTTCTATGGCTGCCTGAGGTATAAAATTGTGTATTATGGCTCCTAAGCCTACACCCACAATAACCCAGAGCCAAAGCTTTTTAACAATAAGCATAGATTCTGAAATGCTGAATTTTATACGAGAAGGAAAAGTCTTAAATTTCATTTCTTTTGTTTCCTGCTCGGGAATAATTATGTCATCAACAATTAGATGTTTTAAGTTCATTTTTCCTAAAATTAGGCCTGAAAGAACTCCGATAAACATCCCGCTAATAATATAGAGCAATGTAATTTTTAAACCAAAAAGACCCAACATTAGTATAATAAGATATTGATTTATCAAGGGAGAGGTTACTAGAAATGAAAAAGCAACTCCCAAAGGAATATTTAGCTCTAAGAAACTTAAGAATAAAGGAATAGACGAACATGAACAAAATGGCGTTATCGCACCAAAAAAAGAAGCTGATAAATACGGCATGAATTTATCTTCAGACAAAACACTTCTTATTTTCTTTTTAGTTATAAAGCTTCTAAAAAAAGCTATAAAGCTAATCATTACAATTAAAAGAAGTAATATTTTTATGGTGTCATATATAAAAAAGTTAGCTGCTCCAACCCATTTTAAATCTTGATTTAATTTAAATAAATCATAAAATATATAATTTACTAATTGCTGCAGCATTGTTTAATCCTTATACCTTCTTTTTTTAATTATAATTAGTTTGTTATATCTTTTTCATTATTTTACATTATCTTTATATTAATTTAAACAAATCTATTTTATCACAATAACCAAAAAATAATTCAAAATTTATACTTGTTGTTTCTATAAAAATATGCTACTCTATAGCAATAAAGTAATAGAAAGGGCTAGTATGTTAAAGAGAAATCAAGTATTACTCAACAGTTGGATGGTAGATCACGCTAAAGCAATAGCTAAAAAATATGATGTTAGTTTCTCTGAGGTTATCAGGCTGCTTGTTTGCTTACAAGCCTGTGCACATATCAAGATGCGTTATCCCGAATACGATTATAAAATTAAATCTTCTGATTTATCCCACGTCATCAATGCTACAAAGAAAAAAGGAAATTTAGACCCGGCGAATCTTCATAAGCTATTTTCTGATATATACTTTGAATCCCGCAAAGCTATGGAATTCTGGGCAATCAAAGAAGCAGAAAACAACGCGAAGGCTGCTAAAAAGGCAAAAGCCGACTAAAACCCTTGCTCACCCCAGACAACAACTCTTCACCAAGACCAAGCCCTACATCAATTGTTTTCGCTGCCGCATTAAATGTAAGTTGTGTTGCTCCTCTTAGAGTACTCGAAAGACCTTTTTCAAGAAAACCTATATCAAAATGAGCTAGTTTAGATATGGCAGTTTTAGTCAATGCCTTTACAATTATGAGCTTCGCAAATTTTGCCGGATCATCAATGTCTGTGAATCTATCGTTAACATTAACATTCCAGGTTTTTGTATATGGCTTACCTCTGGTCATTTTTGTATAATCAATATAAATAACCTGACCAATCGTAAGATCTAAAGTATCAATTCTAAACTCAAATTCCTTGGCATTAGCATCAGGTGGCGGCTGAATCTGCCCTTCACTAACCTGCTTGGCCTCTTGGACAACTTTAATTCCTTCTAAATTTAACTTACCATCTTTATTTTTTATTACATAGAACTCTTTTAGGTCTAATTTAATATATTCAAAGTGCAAGTCTCTATTAAGGCAAGCATGAATATCATAATTAATGTAAAGCTCTGGCAAATCAAGCAT
>JAVCCI010000073.1 GCA_030765555.1 Candidatus Kappaea frigidicola | reverse complement strand
GTTGATGCTCAGGAGATTGAGGATCAAGTGGTCTCAAAAGAAACTGAAGAGAGAGCTGATCAACTAAAGAAAGAGTTGTCTTTGGAGGGTAAGATAGTTTTTTTAGGTTGTGATAGAATTGATTATATTAAAGGTATACCTGAACGTCTAATTGCATTTGACAAGTTTTTGGATAAATATCCTCAATATAAAGAGAAAGTTGTTTTTGTTCAAATTGGAGCTATAAGCCGTATTCTTTTAAAATCATATGAGGCTATTAATAGTGAGATAAATCGTCTGGTGGGTGAAATAAATTGGAAGCATTCAACCAGTGAGTGGGCACCTATTGTTTTTTCAAAGGAATTCATTCCTTATAAGGATATTTTAGCTTTTTATCGCATTTCTGATGTGATTGTTATCAGTTCGCTACATGATGGTATGAATTTAGTTGCTAAAGAGTATATTGCCTCAAAATTTGATAATAAAGGAATAGTTATTTTAAGTCAGTTTACCGGTTCTGCTAGAGAGCTGCAAGAATCAATTTTTATTAATCCTTATGATACGAATGAATTTGTAGAAGCTTTAAAACATGCTATAGATATGCCTTCTAAAGAAAAAGAAAAGAGAATGAAAATCTCAAGAGACATAGTTTCTGAGAATAATATTTACAAATGGGCTTCAACTGTTATTTTGGAATTATCAAAATTTTATTTAAATTAAAAATATGAAGGATTTATTTAATAACTGGAAAAACGTATCTGCAAAAATTAAAAAAAGTGCCTTTATACTTCTTCTCTTAGATTTTGATGGCACTCTGTGTCCCATAGTAAGCCATCCTGACCTCGTCAAAGTAGATAAAGATATCCTTTCTTTATTAAATAAATTAAATAAAACTAGAAGTATTATTTTGGGTTTTATTAGTGGTCGTCCGATTGCCGATGTTAGAAAACAACTTAAGCTAAAAAATGTTTACTATGTAGGTAATCACGGCTTGGAATTAAAAAAACCAAAAAGTACCAAAGTAGAAATTTTAGCCAAGGGTAAGATAAAAAATTCTCTTAGTTTAATGAGAGATTTATCTAAAAAGTTAGAAAATGAAATAAAGCGCTATAAAGGTGTTTGGCTTGAAGATAAGAAGTATTCCTTAACTTTACATTATCGTATGGCCAACAATAAAAACGCTTTAATAGCTAAAAGGATATTTAGTGAAATAGTGGGTGAAATAGAGAAAAAAAAATTAGTTAGAGTAACAAGAGGCAAGAAGGTTTTTGAAATTAGACCACCATACAAGCAAAATAAAGGTACAGTTGTTCTAAAACTTAAAAAGATATATCTCAAAAAATCTCCGCTTTTAGTATATCTAGGTGATGATGTAACCGATGAAGATGTTTTTGAAATAATGAATACAAGAGATGTAAGTATTCATGTAGGGAATAATAAAAAGTCAAAGGCAATATATAGTCTTAAAAATGTACGTGCAGTAGCTGATTTTTTAAAAAGAGTTTATTGTTTAAAAGTAGGTGAACTAGATGCCTAAAACAAAGATATTTAAAATAGATTATAAAAAAATTGATTCTGGTAAGATAAAACAATCAGCAGAAATATTAGCATCAGGTGGGCTTCTAGCATTGCCGACAGATACGGTTTACGGTTTAGCTGTAAATAGTCGAAATGAAGAGGCAGTTAAAAGGCTTTATGAAATAAAGCGTCGACCTCTATCAAAGCCCTTTGTTATTCAGATTTCCTCCGTAGATAAAATAGATGAATATAATGTTGAAATTAATGAAGACGCTAAGGCTTTAATGAATAAGTTTTGGCCTGGCCCCTTAACAATTATATTAAAAAGTAAAAATGAAGAGAAACTTGCTTTTAGAATACCTCAAGATGAGATTGCCCTTGGAGTTTTAAAAGAATGCGGCCTACCCTTATATGTGCCTAGTGCAAATTTTTCAGGTGAGCCAGCTCCAAGAGGAGCTCAGGATGTGATTGTGAGTTTTGATGGAATAATCGAAGGGATTATCGAAGTTAAAAGTAAGGCCAGTGGAGTTGAGTCTGCAATTATTGATTTAACTCAAGAACCATACTTAGTATTAAGGGAAGGAGTCATTGGCACCAGGCAGCTAAATAAAGAATTTTCAGCTGAAGGCAAATTTCTAAAACTTAAGAATATTCTTGTGGTTTGCACAGGTAATAGCTGTCGTAGTGTTATGGCCAAGGGATTACTTAAAAAAGTATTAGAGCATCGCAAAGATGTTACGGTGGATTCTGCTGGAACAGCGGCTATTAGCGGATTTTCACCCACTAAGGAAACAATAGAAGTCATGCAAAGGCAACTTATTGATGTTTCAGGTGAAAGAAGCAAGCATATTACTTTAGCGATGATTAAAAGAGCCGACCTTATCTTTGTTATGCAGACTAGACACAAGGATTATGTTTTGGATGTTATGCCTGAAATAAGTGATAAAGTGTTTCTTTTGAGGGAATATAAAGATTCATCCGGCAGGACTAATTTTGAAGTAGCAGATCCGATAGGACAGAGTTTGGAAGTCTATAAGAGGGTAGCTGAGGAGATTAAAAAAGAGGTTTTAAGGATTAAAGATTTTATTTAAAGAAAAAGGAAAAATATATGAAAATTGCAATTGGAGCTGATCACGGAGGTTATGAGTTAAAAGAATCGCTGATAACTTATTTAAAGTCAAAGAATATTCAAATAATTGATTGCGGTACTAATTCCAATCAGAGTGTAGACTATCCTGATTTTGGTTTAGCTGTAGCTGATATGGTAAGCAGGCAAGAGGTTGAGTTGGGTGTTTTAATCTGCACAACAGGTATAGGCCAGTCAATGACTGCTAATAAGGTGCCGGGAGTCCGAGCTGCACTTTGCTTAAATGATGACCAAGCTAAATTTTCCCGCCTTCATAATGATGCTAATGTTATTGTTTTTGGGGCTAAATATACTTCAGCCGAAGAAGCTCAAAAAATGTTAGATGTTTGGCTTGCAACATCTTTTGAAGGAGGAAGACATCAAAGAAGAGTGGAAAAGATAAGTGAGATTGAGAAAAAATATTCAAAATAAGACTTGCAAAATAAGGCATTTTTGTTTATAGTAGCTTTTATCTTTTTAGTATTAATTACAATTTCGGGAGTAAGAAAAAATGCACAATCTCAAAAGCGCAGACCCAGTGTTATTTCAAGCCATTCTAGATGAAACCAAAAGACAAAACGACAACTTAGAGTTTATAGCCAGTGAGAACTTTGTCTCTGAAAATGTTCTTTTTGCTCAGGGCTCTGCTTTAACTAATAAATATGCTGAAGGTTATCCGGGTAGGCGTTGGTATAACGGTTGTCAATTTGTAGATGTAGCTGAAAATCTAGCTATCGAGAGAGCTAAAGAGCTTTTTGGGGCCGAACATGTTAATGTGCAGGCACATTCTGGTTCGCAAGCCAATATGGCTTCCTATCTATCGGTTTTAAAGCAAGGCGATACGATTATGACCCTTGATTTAGCTCATGGCGGCCACTTGACGCACGGACATAAAATGAATTTCTCAGGCAAATTCTTCAAGGTAGTGCCTTATGGAGTGAATAAAGAGACAGAGCAGTTAGATTATGATGAATTAGAGAAAATTGCCCTTGAGCATAAGCCGAATATGATTGTAGCAGGTGCTAGTGCTTATCCGCGTACTTTGGATTTTGAGAAATTTTCTGCTATAGCTAAAAAAGTTGGTGCTTATTTAATGGTGGATATAGCTCATATTGCCGGTTTAGTTGCTGCGAAACTGCATCCGGATCCGGTTTCCTGTTCTGACTTTGTAACTACAACTACGCATAAGACGCTTCGTGGTCCTAGGGGCGGTATGATAATGTGTAAAGAAGAATATGCCAAGAAGGTAGACGTAAATATCTTCCCAGGTATTCAAGGTGGACCTTTAATGCATGTTATTGCTGCTAAAGCAGCTGCTTTTGGTGAAGCATTAAAGCCCGAATTTAAGGAATATCAAAAACAAATAATAAAAAATGCTAATACTCTATCATCGGAACTAGATAAAAAAGGTTTCAGAATAGTTTCTGGTGGAACCGATACTCATTTATTTTTAATAGATGCGACAAGTGTTAATTTAACTGGAAAAGATGCTGCTAATATTTTAGATGAAGCCAGAATAACAGTAAATAAGAATATGATTCCTTTTGATAAGAATTCTCCGTTGGTTACCAGCGGTGTCCGCATGGGCACGCCGGCAGTCACTAGTCGAGGTATGAAAGAATCTGAGATGGTAAAAATTGCTGAAATTATTGAGATGCTCTTAAAGAATCCTGAAGATGAAGCCAAATTAAAAACTGCTAAAGAAATGGTCAAAGAGCTAACTGATAAATTTCCGCTTTATAAAGAACGTATTGAGTGGATGCAGAAAGTCTAAAAAGCGTGAAGAAGAATACTAGACCTAACTGGGATGAATATTTTATTGAAATAACTAAGGTTGTATCCAAGAGATCTACTTGCCTTAGGCGTAAGGTTGGAGCAGTTATTGTTAAGGACAAGAGAATTCTGTCATCTGGTTATAATGGAGCTCCTTCAGGTTTAAAGCATTGTGGTCAAATAGGTGGATGTTTGCGAGAACAGATGCATGTGCCTTCCGGTGAGCGTCACGAATTATGTCGAGGTTTGCATGCTGAGCAAAATGCTATTATTCAAGCCGCAGTTCATGGAGTAAGCATTAAAGGTTCTGTTTTATATTGTACTACTCATCCATGTATTATCTGTGCTAAAATGATTATCAACTCCGGGATAAAGGAAATAATTATCTCGGCATCTTATCCCGATAAAGAATCAAAAAAATTACTCAAAGAGAGTGGAATTAAGGTCCGTAGTCTTAGAAAAGAGTAAGTATTGCAAGTGTTTTATTTAATACACTTTTGGGTAAAAAGAGTTAAGAATTATAATTTTTTTACGCCTTGACAAATTCTAAATATAGTGTATAATTATGTTATTCAACACAATATAGTGTGGTTTTCCGCCAAATTTGATAAAAAGGAATAATTAAAAAATGAAATGTCCCTATTGTGGCCACGAAGAAGATAAAGTAGTTGATTCCAGATCCTCGCAAGAAGGGGATGCCATCAGAAGAAGAAGGGAATGCCTTAAGTGTCAGAGGCGTTATACGACCTATGAACATATAGAAGGCGTATCTTTAATGGTGGTTAAGAAAGATGGTCGCAGAGAATCATTTGATAGGAAAAAGGTGCTTTCGGGTCTTGTGAAGTCCTGTGAGAAGAGACCGATTAGTGTTGAAAAATTAGAAGAAACTGTTGATGATATTGAAAGAACACTTCAAAGAAATTTTGATAAAGAGGTTGAATCTGTTGAAGTGGGCGAACTTATAATGCAACGCTTAGGCAAATTAGACCAGGTAGCTTATGTGAGGTTTGCCTCTGTTTATAGAGAATTTAAGGATGTTAATCAGTTCATGAAAGAGCTTAAACAAATACTAGCTAAGGAGAGGAAATAAACAGGATGTCAGAAAGTACTGCTGCTGTAAATAATAAAATTGCATCAGGCAATAAAACGACCCCTTGTTTTACCCACGTCAAAAAAAGAAATAGCCGGGTTATTCCATTTTCAAAAAAGAGGATTGAGGACGCGATTTTTAAAGCGGCTAAAGCGGTAGGCGGTGAAGATAGGCTGCTGGCAGAAGAACTTTCTAATGTAGTCTCTTTATATCTAAAGAAGAATTTTATTGATAAAAATCCTTCAATTGAAGAAATTCAGGATATAGTTGAAAAAGTTTTAATTGAAACTGGTCATGCTAAAACAGCTAAAGCCTATATTCTCTATCGTGAAAAAAGAACTGATTTGAGATCGAAGCTTCAGGTAAGAAAAAGAGTTCAAGAAAGAACCGATTCTACTGATTTATCTTTATTAGTTACTCCTTTAGCCAAGGATAAAATATTAACTTGGGAAAAACAGCGAATAGCTCAAGCTCTTCAAAAAGAGGCTAAGATTACTGAAGATCTTTCTTGGGATATAGCTTCAAGTGTTGAGCAAAAAATATTCAGATCAGGGATTGGTCAGATTTCGACCTCACTCATTAGAGAATTAGTAGATAATGAGCTTTTTGAAAGAGGTTTGGGTAAGAAATTAAAGAAACAGGCTGTTATTGGTATGCCTTCTTTTGATATTGAGCAACTTATTTATTCTAAGAGTTCTGAAAATAGCAACATTACTTCAAATAATCCAGAAGCAATTAATTTAGCTATAGCTGAAACAACATTGAAGCAATATATGTTGCAGAATATTTTCTCTGCAGATGTAGCTACCGGACATTTAAAAGGTATGGTTCATGTTCATGATCTTGGATACCCCCGGGTTTATTGTAGTAGCCATTCTTTGGAATATATCAAGAAATACGGTTTGGATTTAGGTAATTTAGATACAGCAAGTGCCCCGGCGTCACATGCCAGGACATTAACAGGGCATCTTAATACTTATTTAGCTTCTATGCAGGCCTATTATGCAGGAGCTTTAGGTATAGGCTATGTTAATATATTTTATGCTCCCTATGTTGAAGGTATGAGTTTTAAAGAAATGAGACAAGAAGCCCAATATCTAATATTCTCAGGTAGTCAAAATGCGTTTTCCAGAGGCGGGCAGAGTTTATTTATTGATTTTAATATTCATACAGGTATACCCACTTATCTTAAAAATATCCCAGCAATTGGTCCGGGAGGAAAACCCACAGGTAGAACTTATGGAGACTATGAAGAAGCAGCACAGGAGTTTACTAGAGCGATGTTAAGTGTTTGGCGTGAAGGTGATCGAGATGGTCATCCCTTTGCGTTTCCTAAGTGCGATTTTCATATTACCGAAGAGGGCCTCGCGGATCCAAAACAGCTTGAACTTTTAGATTATGCTTCTCAGATTGCTAGCGAAAATGGTTCTACCTATTTCATTTTTGATAGAGACGAAGTAACTCTTTCTGCTTGTTGTCGGCTCAGAACTCAAATAAAAGATAACTACATGATAGAACACCCAGAGTCAATGAGGTTCTGTGGTTTTCAGAATGTAACCGTTAATTTACCTCAGGCAGCTTATAGGGCTGGCAGGGGTAATATACAGGGAGTTTTTGGTGAAATAGATACAGCTATGGATTTAGTTTTTAAAGCCCATTTACAAAAGAAAGAATTTATTGCTAAATTGATGAGTAAACCGGGTATGCCTATGTGGGAAGTTGGCAAAATAGCTAAGGACGGCAGGCCGTATATTGATTTAGATCAGGCTACTTACATTGTTGGTCTTATCGGCCTTAATGAATGTGTTCAAGCCTTAACTGGTAAAGAGCTTCATGATGATGACGAGACCTATAAGTTGGGCCTAAAAATCATTTCACATATGTTTTTAAGAGCCAAAGAAGAAGAAAAGAAATTAGGTTTGAAGTTTTCCTTAGAGGAATCACCAGCAGAATCAGCCGCAAGAAGATTGGCCAAGGTTGACCTCAAAAATTATCCCGCAGCGCATACAGTTGTAAAAGGTAATGTAGAGAATGATGAGGCTTATTATACAAATTCAATTCACTTTAGAGCTGATGCTGATATCGATTTGATCACTCGCATTCAAAAGCAGAGCAGATTTCATACTATGATTGAGTCAGGGGCGATAATTCATGCCTTTATTGGTGAGAATAAGCCATCTAAAGAGGCTATTATGAAATTGGTGGAAAGAACATATAAAAATACTCAAGCAGCCCAGTTGGTTATATCACCAGAATTCACTATCTGTAACGATTGTAGTAAAGTCAGCAGGGGGCTAGTAGAAAATTGTGGGCACTGTGAATCAAGTAACGTTTATGGAATAACTAGGATTGTAGGTTATTATTCCAGGATTGATAATTGGAATAAATCCAAAATAGGTGAATTAAAAGACCGTCAGAAGGGTGCATACGGTCTTACATAAAGCATTACCGCTCTCATGTATTTGGGAACGATAATTTATTAACAAGAAATTGATTACTATATATAATTGAGGGAGGGTAGGGCCGTGCATATTAAAATATTCGGTAAGCAAGGTTGCGCTAAATGCAAAACCACTAAAAGTAAAATAGAATTTTTTATAAATAAGTGGGATTTAGCTGATAAATTAATAATTTCATTTCTTGATATGGATTCAGTTGAAGGTCTTACTGAGGCGGCTATGAACGATGTCTTGGATATTCCGGCAACTATTTTAGAAAAAGAAGGTAGCGTTGTAGCTCGTTGGGATGGGGAAGTGCCCAAATCAGACGAGTTTAAAACTTATATACTATAATTTATAAAATGTATTAGCTTTCTAAAGAGGTGTTTTTACGACCTCCAGAATTAGTTACGTTTTTTGAAAACGTGAAAATAAACTGGAGGTTTTTTATTGCCTTAAAAAGCTTTAATATTAAAAGATATTGCTAATGAAGAAATAGAAAAATCAGACAAATAAATCTATTAAATATTATACATTACTTTGTAGTCCAGACTTTTCTAAAAGATGGTTAAACCAAACTTGGAAGATTTCTCCTTGTTTTATCTGCAGGGCTTTTTTGCTGAATTCTGCTTTGTCAGTTTCAAATTGTTTTAAATCTATTGAAGTTTTATCTTCTAGCGTTAGAATGATTAAACTTTTGGAAGTAGGTATGGCTTCTGAGACTTCACCCTTTTTTAAGGAAAAAGCTGCATCATTGAACTCAGGAGACTTACCGACGCTCTGCACATAATCATTGTATGAAAAGAAATCAGTTACTTCAACTTTTAAATTTAATGATTTTGCTATGTCTTTGAAGTTTTCTCCAGTAGCTACTTTATTTTTAAAATCTGTCTGATATTCATTAGCTTTTGCCTTTGCTAATTCAACTGCTTTTGTAGCAACATACGCTTGTTTTACCCTATCCTTTGTATCGGTAAATTCTGGAATGTAGGAATCTCTTCTTTCTTTTAATCTTAAGATGTAATATCCATCAGGCATTTCAGTGATTTCGCTGACATCGTTTTCTTGTAAATTAAAAGCTGTTTTTAAGAACTGAAAATTCCAACCTATTTCAGGAATAGATTGATTGGCTGCAAAAAGGCCAGTTTCCCTAATTTCTATATTATTTTTAGAAGCAGCTATATCAAGTGTTGTCCCATCGTTAATTTCCTGCTCGATGATGACTGCCTGATCTAGAGCGAAGTCTTTAGCTTGTTGTTTTAGAAGAGTTGTTTTTATTTCTTCTTTGACATCAGCGAGAGCTTTGTATTGTGGTTCTTCTTCTGGTGTTTCGGCTTCTGAGGTAATAAGAAAAGTTTCCTTGTTTGAGGTATAATAATTTTCTATTTCTTCCTGGGTTACTTCTGCTTTATCTAAATTATCATCGGTGGCTAAAACTATATATTGCACGTTAATTTGTGGTTGAGTTTTAAATAGGTCTTTATTCTCATTGTAGTATAATTCTAAATCAGCGTCGCTGGGAGAAATAGAATCAATGAAGCTCACTGGTTCTATGGCAACATAGGCGACTTTGGCTTTTTCATTTTCTTTTTTATACATTTCTAGAACTTCTTCATCAGAGAGGGATATATCTGCAGTAACAGTTTCAAGAAGATTACTTATTTTTAGAGAGTTTCTTATTTCTTCTTCAAAAGCTCGTGGTGTAGTGTTAAAGTAATTTGCTAATATAGTTTCATATTTTTCTTTATTGAAACTTTCTGGACCTCCAAATATAGCAACAATCCTATCTTTTACTTCACTATCACTAGCTGTTATGCGCTGGTTTTCGGCTTCTTTTATGAGGATTATTCTTTCCCAAGCTTGTGTTTTTAAATTAAGACGCTCCATAACTTTAGGTAAATCGGCACCATAGAGCATAAGTGCTTGATTATAGCAAGCCTTGTAGCTTTTTGCATAATCTTCATTTGACACCTTTTTACCGTAGAGTATACCAGCATATTGTGAACTAGGACCTGAGTTAAGTCCTCCAGTACGCATTCCAAAAAAAACAAAGGTTATTATAATTATGAAACATATAACCCAAAGTATTGCACGCATGTTTTCTTTTTTTCTCAACACATTTAGCATTCTTATTTCCTCCTTGAAATATAAAGTTAATGGGCAAATTATATCACACCCAAGACCATTTACAAGAAAAAAATTGAAAAACATACTAAATAGCTATAGATTATTAGCGTTATATAGATTATTTAGATACTTTTTAGTTGACATAGCCCCAACACATAGTATAGAATAAATTTCCAGTGTTCTAAAGGTTATATTTCAATGAAAATAAGAAAAACATGGGATATTAATCCGAAGACTAGAGTAAAAGATGTTAAAAAGCGTTATAAGCGCAGTGTAATTAAAAAGGAAAATAATAAAATTTTAAAAGAGGAAAAAATTGATGAAAATTAAGCTTGGATTACCGAAAGGTAGCTTACAGGAATCAACTTTTAAATTATTCAAGAAGGCTGGTTTTAATGTATCATGTTCTTCGCGTTCTTATATACCATCAATTGATGATGACGAGATTGACTGTCTTTTGATAAGGGCGCAGGAGATGTCGCGTTATGTTGAAGAAGGTGTTTTGGACTGTGGCTTAACAGGCAATGATTGGATTGAGGAAAATTCGTCTGATGTTGTTAAAGTTGCCGAGTTAAAATATGCAAAGCAGAGTTTTAATCCTGTTAGATGGGTAGTCGCTGTTCCTAAAGATTCACCAATCAAAAAACCAAGGGATTTAAGAGGATCTAGAATAGCAACTGAATTAGTAAACGTAACCAAGAAATATCTAAGAAAAAATAAAGTTAACGCCGAGGTTGAATTTAGTTGGGGAGCCACAGAGATTAAGGTGCCGGAATTAGTAGATGCTATTGTGGAATTAACTGAAACCGGTTCAAGTCTTCGTGCTAACAATCTTAAAATAATTGATGTAGTTTGTTATTCAACTACATGGTTAATAGCTAATAAGAAAACTTGGAAGAATGCATCAAAAAAGAAAAAAATTGAAAATATAGCTCTTCTTATTAAAGGTGCAATATTGGCAGAAGAAATGGTTGGCCTTAAAATGAATGTCATGGAGAAAAAATTGAAAGATGTCTTAAAAATTCTTCCTGCCATGCAGAAGCCTACCATATCTAGCTTGACCCAAAGTAAATGGGTGGCGGTTGAAACTATTATATGTGAAAAAGAAGTGAGAGAATTAATACCCAAGCTTAAGCAAGCTGGAGTTGTCGGAATCATTGAATATCCTTTAAATAAAGCAATTTACTAAAATCTGATAAGTAATGATTGGTAAATATTTGAATTTCAATATTACACAGTGAATTTTGCTGTTTTAAGACAGGAGGAAGTTAACATGCCTTGCGGTAAAAAGAGAAAAAAGAAAAAAATAGCCAAACATAAACGGAAAAAAAGACTAAAGAGAGATAGACACAAGAAAAAGGCTAAGTAAAATGAGGCATTTATCTACTAGTTTGCCTAAGTATAGGGTTTGTCTTAGAACTTTATTATTTGTGTTTGCTATTGCGATATTAAATTTTGCAGGAGCCCAAACTTTAAACGCTAAGGTTGATGCAATAAACGAGCAAATTGACCGCGATAGGAAGGCCTATGCCCACTTTATGATGGGTTTGATATTTGATAGGCAAAGAGAGCCTGATAAAGGTATAGCTGAATATAATAAGGCTTTAGAATATAATGAAGGCGCCTCTTGGATTTATCTTAGAATAGCCCAAGATTATCTAAATCTTAATGAATTTGCAAATGCCATGCAGTATATCGATAAAGCTCTACAAGCGAATCCTCAGAGCGTAGAGGCGCATGCTCTTTTGGCATATATCTACACTTTTAAAAAAGATTATGATGCGGCTGTTGTTGAATACGAGAAAATTATTGAGCTTGACCCAGAAGATAAAATTGCTTTATCTTCATTGGCTGACATACTAGTTTTTCAGGGTAAAAATGAAAAAGCGATTGATGTTTATGAAAGGCTTCTTAATCAAGTCGATGATCTGCCAATTCTTTACTTTAATGTAGGGCTTATTTATTTGCACATTGAAGATTTCGATAAAGCTATTAATAAATTTGATAAGGCCCTTGAGCTTGATGATGATTTTGTTCCTGCATATTTGAGTCTAGCTCTTATAAGTGAAATTCAGGGAAAAAGCGAGCAAGCAATATTCTATTATGAAGAATCTCTTAAAAGAGATCCGCTGAATATTAATGTTTATAAGCAGTTGGGGCAGCTCTATATTGATAAGAAAGATTACAAAAAAGCAACTATTCAGTATGAATTGGTGCTTAAGTTGTATCCAGAAGATACTTCTTCATATATAACATTGGCTTATTTATATGCTGATGAAAAGCAACTTGATAAAAGTGTAGAGATTTTAAAGAAAGCTCTTGAGGAAAATGTAGCTCAACTTGATAGAATTTATATCACTTTGGCTACTATCTATCAACAGCAGGATACAAATGATTTAGCAGAAGCTGCTTATAAGAGTGCTCAAGAGATTAATCCCGAAAGTGACCTAGCTTATTTTTACTTAGGCGTTTACTATGAAACTAATAATAAGAGAGAAAAAGCTGCAACGCAATTTAAGGCAGCAATTGAAATAAACCCTGACAATGCAGATGCTCTTAATTATTTAGGATATATGTATGCTGAAGAAGGAATTAATTTAAAAGAAGCCGTAAAAATGTTAAACAGAGCTATTGAGATTGAGCCAGGCAATGGTGCTTTTATTGATAGTTTAGGTTGGATATATTATAAATTAGATAATCTTGATAAGGCTCATGAACTAATTGAAAAAGCATCAAGTTTAATTAAGGATCCAATTATTTTTGATCACTTAGGTGATATATATTTTAAAAAAGGCCAGATAGAAAAAGCAAAGGAAAGCTGGCGCAAATCTTTAGAAATAGACCCTGATATAGAAGGCGTTGAGGAAAAGATTGAAAGGTTAAATAGATGATGAAGAAAAGGCCTGACATTAATGAATTAAAAGAAAAAGCTATAAAAATAAGAAGCACTATTTTAAAAATGCTTCAGATAGCTGGTAGTGGTCACACTGGGGGGTCGCTTTCTGAAGTTGAAATTATCCTTACTCTTTATAAGTATGAAATGTCGCATAATTCTAAAAAACCTGAATGGGAACAGAGAGACAGATTTATTCTTTCTAAGGGGCATGGATGTCCGACGTTGTATGCTGTCTTGGCGGATTGTGGTTATTTTAGCGAAGATTTGCTCTGGACTTTAAGAAAGATGGGTTCAAAGCTTCAAGGACATCCTCAGAGAAATGTTCCATTGGGCTTAGAGGCTTCTACTGGTTCATTGGGACAAGGACTTTCCATTGCCTTGGGTCTGGCCTTAGCAGCCAAAATGGATAAAAAAGATTTTAGGACTTATTGTCTTATGGGTGACGGAGAGCTTCAAGAGGGTCAGATTTGGGAAGCAGCAATGATGGCCTCGTTTAATAAATTAGATAATCTTTGCGGTATTGTAGATAACAATAAAATTCAAATAGATGGTTTCTTAAAAGATGTTATGAATGTTGAGCCACTAGCTGAAAAATGGGAGTCATTTGGCTGGGAAGTTATTAGGGTTGACGGTCATGATGTTGTAGGTCTGATGGATGCTTTTGATAAGGTGCGAGAAATCAAGGGAAAGCCATCAGTGATTTTAGCTGACACTATTAAGGGTAAAGGTATTTCCTTTATGGAAAATAAGGCATCTTGGCATGGCGTTGCGCCTAAAGAAGATGAAGTTGAAAAAGCTTTAGTTGAACTTAAGAAGCAAAAGTAATCTATTTTAGGAGAAATAAATGGAAATTAAAAAAGTTCCTACGAGAGATGGTTTTGGTAAAGGACTGCTGGAACTGGGTAAAAATAATAAAGATGTTGTAGTTCTTTCGGCCGATCTGACAGAATCAACCAGAGCTAACTGGTTTAAAAATGAGTATTCAGAAAGATTTGTTTCCTGTGGAGTAGCTGAAGAAAATATGATGAGCGTAGCGGCAGGTATGGCCCTTGAAGGTAAAGTTCCTTTTTGTTGTACCTTCGGAGTTTTTGCCGCCGGTAGAGCTTGGAATCAATTGAGTATTTCAGTTAGTTATATGGACTTAAATGTTAATATTGCTGGAACTCATGGAGGTATTTCAGTGGGGCCAGATGGAGCAACGCATCAGGCTTTAGAGGAAATTACCCTTATGAGAGCCTTGCCTAATATGATGGTGGTTGTACCAGCTGATGCCATTGAAGCTAAAAAAGCTACGATTGCAGCTGCCAGTATTCCTCATCCTGTTTATTTGCGTTTCACTCGATGCGGAGTACCATTGGTATCAAAAGAAGAAGATGAATTTATTATTGGAAAAGCCAAGACGTTAAAAGAAGGTAGTGATTTGACAGTTATTGCTTGTGGTAATATGGTTTGTGAGGCTTTAGAAGCTGCGCAAATTCTTCAAGAACAGGGTGTAAGTGTGCGAGTTATCAATATGCATACACCTAAGCCACTAGATGAAGAGATAGTACTTAAGGCTGCCAAAGAAACTAAAGGTATAATTACTTGCGAAGAACACACTGTTGTGGGAGGGTTGGGTTCGGCAGTGGCTGAAGTTGTTTGTCAGAATCATCCTGTACCCATGAAGTTAATCGGAGTAAAGAATCAGTTTGGTCAATCTGGCAAAACAGAAGAATTGATGAAGTATTACGAACTTACAGCAAGCGATATTGTTAAACGGGCCAAAGAACTCCTAGGAGCTTAATAGAGACTGCCATGTGCAGAGTGAAGGTAGATTCATTAGCTAAAGTTAATTTATATTTAGAAATTAAGAAAAAAAGAAGTGACGGTTATCACGAAATTGAAACTTTATTTCAAAGAGTTAATCTGCATGACACCATCCTAATAGAAAAGACTCATAAAACTGATATTCAAATTACATGTAATCACCCAGCTGTTCCTATAGACGCAACAAATTTAGCCTATAGGGCTGCTGAATTATTATTTCGCGAAACTGGAATTAAGGTAGGATTAAAAATTAATATTGATAAAGTTATACCTGTGGCTGCTGGTTTAGGTGGAGGCAGCAGTAATGCCGCATCTGTTATGCAGGCTGTAAATAACATGTGTAACCTGGGTTTTACGAAAGAAAAATTACTTGAACTGGGATCAAAATTGGGGGCTGATGTTCCCTTTTTTTTGCTAGATGAACCCTGCGCTCTAGGTTGCGGCAAAGGAGATGTTCTAGAGCCTATAAAAAATGTTCCTACCTACTGGTATGTAATAATTTACCCTAAAATTCATGTAAGTAGTAAATGGGCTTACGAGCATTTTAAGTTAAGCTTGACAAAGAAAAAGCCTGGTGCTACAATATTTATTCGCGCCCTTAAAAGCGCTAATTTGCAAGAAATCGCTCCGGTTCTTTATAATGATCTGGCGTCTGTGGTGGGAGCTTCACATAAAGAGGTTCAAAGCGCCGAAAAAGCACTAAGAACTGCTGGTATTAAAGCCGTGTTATTATCTGGTAGTGGTCCGTGTGTTTTTGGTATTTGTCAAACAAAAGGGGAGGCGGAAGCAGTAAAAGAAAGAGCAAGCAGAAAAATGGGGGACACGAGTATTTTCATCTGTCGTTCTGTATAAAATTGATGACGACAGAGTAGTTTATCAACTTCGTGAAAGGAGTAACCAATGGAAATTACAGAGGTTAGAATATTTCCAAGAGAAAGCAGGGATAAAAAATTAAAAGCATACGCAACTGTAACTTTCGATGATTGTTTTGTCGTGCGTGATATTAAGGTTATTCAAGGCAATAAAGGATTATTTGTTGCCATGCCTTCTAGAAAGATGAAGGAAAGCTGTTCCAAGTGTGGTCATAGAAATGTAGTTCGTAGTAAATATTGTAATGCTTGCGGCACCACTTTACCTATAATAGAAATTGTTCCTACAGATAAAGAGGAAAGACAAAGTGAGCACAGAGATATAGCACATCCAATTAACTCTGAATTTAGGGAACATATCCAGAAAGCCGTTTTAGATAAATACGATTCGCTTCCTGAATCTGAAAAAGCGTCTGATGCTAATTTACATATAAATCATAAAGATGTAACTAGTAGCGACGAGGCAAAAGCTTAAGGTAGTTATCGGGTAGCGTTAAATATAGAAGTAAATTCAGCATCTTAAGTATTTGCCCGGTGGTGAAATGGTATCACACCGCCCTTTGGAGGCGAGGTTCGAGGTTCGAATCCTCGCCGGGCAGCCAAGATTAAATAAAGCGCCTATAAATTCTTTTCAAATAAATATGTAAGGTTAGCAATATATGAAAAAAAGTTTAAATATCACCAAAAAAGCCTTGAACAATGTAGCTTGTATAGTATTAGCTGCTGGTGAAGGCACTAGGATGAAATCAGAAATACCCAAGGTTTTACATAGTATCTATGGTAAAACTTTAATTGAATATAGTTTAGATACTTTGCAAAAGTTAGGCATAAATAAAACTGTTACTGTTATTGGCTATAAATCAAGAGATGTTGCTAAATTTATTGGTAAGAGAAGTGAAGTTGTAATACAGGAAAGGCGTTTAGGTACGGCGGATGCTGTTAAGCAGGGCCTAAAGAAGCTTTCTGGTTTCAAGGGTAATATCTTAGTTTTATGTGCGGATGCACCACTTATATCTAATGAAACGCTTCAGGCGTTGATTGATATAAGTAAAAAAGGTAAAGTAGATTGCGCTATTTTAACAGCAACAATTAAGAATCCAACAGGTTATGGCCGGATATTAAGAAATGACGAGGGGCAAATCACAAGGATAATAGAAGAAAAAGATGCTTCTCTATACGAAAAAGTAATAGAGGAAATTAATACTGGAGTTTATTGCTTTAAAGCACAAAGTCTCTTTAGTAATATTGATAAGATTAAACCCAATAAGATAAAAAAGGAATATTATCTTACTGATATTATTGAGGTGCTTTCATCACAAGATTTAAGAATTGATTCATACGAAACTCTTAATATTGAAGAAATTATAGGAATTAATTCACGTTTTGAATTAATTCAAGCACATAAAATTATGCGTCAGAGAATAATGAAACGCATTATTGAGTCAGGCGTGACGATAGTGGACCCTGATACAGTATATATTGATGAAGGTGTGGAAATCGGGATGGATACGATTATTGAGCCCTTTGTCAGAATAGAAAAAAATGTTAAAATTGGTAAAAAATGTCTTCTGGGACCTTTTTTAAGAATTAGACCTGGCACAGTTATAAAAAATAATGTGAGATTAGGTAATTTTGTTGAAATAGTTAGGTCAACCATAAAGTCAAATAGTAAAGCCAATCATTTGGCTTATATAGGAGATAGTAAATTAGGTGAAGCAGTTAATGTTGGTGCTGGTGCTGTAACTGCTAATTATAACGGCAAAGAAAAGAATGCAACAATTATAGGAGATAATGCTTTTATAGGTAGTGGAAGTATTCTTGTGGCACCTGTTGAGATTGGCAAAGGGGCTATTACTGGAGCCAATTCACTTGTAACTAAAGGGAAAGTTAGAAGTGGGGCTATTGTGGTAGGAGTGCCAGCCCGAGAGATAAAAAAGAAGAGAGAATCCAAAAAGACAAAAAAGGCAGGAGCGTAAAATGAATGGAACAATTGCTTTATTTTCCGGCAATGCTAATCTTAAGCTTGCAGAGGATATTGCCAAAAATTTGAGAATAGCATTAGGTGAATCGACTGTAAGTAGGTTTGCTGATGGGGAAATCAGAGTGAAAATTGAAGAAAATGTGCGCGGCAAGGATGTCTTTGTGATTCAACCTACTTCTCCTCCAACAAACGATAGTATTATGGAGCTACTAATTTTGATTGATGCTTTAAAGCGAGCTTCAGCAA
This sequence comes from Candidatus Kappaea frigidicola, assembly GCA_030765555.1. GTDB lineage: Bacteria > Omnitrophota > Gorgyraeia > JAGLLT01 > JAGLLT01 > Kappaea > Kappaea frigidicola. The sequence goes on along the minus strand of JAVCCI010000073.1, from coordinate 28,330 downwards.
AGCGAATTACAGCAGTTATAGCTTATTATGGTTATGCTAGGCAAGATAGAAAAGATCAACCCAGGGTTCCCATTACAGCTAAGCTGGTTGCCGATCTTTTAGCAACAGCTGGTGCTAGTAGAGTTTTAACGATGGATTTACATGCTGAACAAATCCAAGGTTTCTTTAATATTCCAGTTGATAATTTGTATGCTGTAAATACATTTGTAAGTTATTTTTCCAAAATGAATATAAAGGATTTATGTGTTGTCTCTCCTGATGTAGGCGGGATAAAAATGGCAAGGGCTTATGCTAAGCGCCTAGGAGCAGGCTTAGCAATTGTTGACAAGAGAAGACTTAATGATAAGCAAGCTGAGGTTATGCATATAATTGGTGATGTTAGAGGTAAGAATATAGTTATGGTTGATGATGTTGTTTCTACTGCTGGTACTCTAGTTGAAGGTGTTGTCGCCTTAAAAGAAAAGGGCGCTAAGGATGTGTATGCAACTATAACTCATCCAATTTTAGCTCCTCCAGCTATTGAAAGGATAAATAATTCACACTTAAAAGAGCTATTAGTAACTGATACGATAGCAATTGACAAAGAAAAGAAATGTGATAGAATAAAAGTTCTATCTGTGGCACCGCTGTTTGCGGAAGCGATTATGCGAATTCACAAAGAAGAATCAGTGAGTGCTTTATTTATTTAGAAATTTTAAAGAAAATTATCTACTGAGACAAGAAAGAGGTTTTTGATATGGCAGAAATTACAATTAATGCTCAACAGAGAGAAGTAACAGGAAAGCAAGCGGCAAAGCGCCTGAGAAATGTTGGTTTAGCTCCAGCTATTGTTTATAAAAAAGGCAAAATCGGTGTTAACTTAACTATAAAATCAGTTGATCTAATTCACGCTTTACATACATCAGCTGGTGAAAATGTTATTATAAAATTAGAGTATGAAAAAGATAGCAAGAAAACACATAAAACAGTTATTATTAAGGAAATGCAGCATCATCCTATTCGCGGTAGCATCATTCATGTTGATTTCAGTGAAATTTCACTTACACAAAGTATTCAAGTGAAAGTACCTGTTCATCCGGTTGGAGAAGCAGTAGGTGTTAAAAGAGATGGCGGTATTCTAGAGCACGCACTTTGGGAGTTAGACATTGAATGTTTGCCGACAAAAATACCTGAAAAAATTGATGTCAACGTAGATGAGCTTGAAATTGGTAATTCTATTCATGTTAAAGATCTAAAAGTGGACAGTGATATAAAAATACTAACTGATCCTGAAGAAGTTGTTATTTTAGTTGAGCATGCTAAGGCCGAAGAAGAAGAAATTGCCGAAGAAGAAATTCCTGAAGAAGGCGCCAAAGAACCTGAAGTTATTGGTGAAAAGGAACGAGAAGAACGTCAGAAAGAAAAAGGCGAAGGCAAAACTCAAGAGCAATCAGGGAAATCAGAATAATTTTTTATGAAAGCCATTGTTGGCCTGGGGAATCCAGGTAAAGATTACCAAGATACGCGGCATAATATAGGGTTTAAGGTAATTGATGCCATAGCCGACGATGAAAGAATTACCATAAAAAAGAATTCCTATAATTCTTTAATTGGAATTGGCAAAGTAAATACCGAGCAGATTATTTTAGTGAAACCGCTTACTTTTATGAATCTAAGTGGTCAAGCAGTTAAGGCAGTTATTGAAGCTAAACAACTTGATTTAGCTGATATTTTAATAATTTGTGATGATGTTAATTTACCTATAGGCAATATTCGCTTAAGGTCTATTGGTAGCGACGGTGGTCACAACGGTTTAAAATCTATATCTGGTGTTTTAGCGACTAAGAATTATCCACGTTTAAGAGTTGGTATAGGTAAAGATGTGGCGAGTGATGGATCCAACTTGGCTTCATATGTATTATCAAAGCCAAGCAAGAAAGCAAACGTTGAACTAGAAGCAGCTATTAGCAAGGCCAAAGATGCTGTATATGCATGGCTTGAAAAAGATATAGATACTTGCATGAATTCATTTAACGAAAAAGTAAAAGATTAATTTCAGATTGCAATAAAAAAGGAGGATTTTTAAGTGACTTACGAAGGTTTATTTATAATTAGGCCTGATCTTGATAAGGAATCTCAAGATAAAGCTGTTGAATTTATCAAAGAAGAGATTACTAAGCGCGAAGGTCAAATAGAGAGTGCTCAGGGTCCGGATAAAAAACAAATGGCTTATGCGATAAAAAAATACAGTGAAGGTTTTTATTATTTACTAAATTTTTCTGCTCCTCCAAAAGCCATCGCTGAAATAAACACTATATATAAATTAAATGATACGCTTCTTAGGCATTTTATTTTGAAAAAGGAGGCATAAATGGCTAGTTTGAATAGTGTTTTTTTAATTGGCAACTTAACGAGAGATCCAGAGCTGAAATTTGTTCCTGGTGGGACAGCCGTTACTAATTTACGTTTGGCTGTGAATGAACGTTATAAAGATTCAAGTGGTGAAATGAAAGATGTTGCTTGTTTTTTAACTGTTGTTGTATGGGGAAAGCTAGCGGAAAGTTGTAGTCAGTATTTGAGCAAAGGTAGTCCCTTATTCGTAGAGGGAAACCTTCAGAGTCGATCTTGGCAAGCGCAAGATGGTCAAAAAAGGAATGTTCTTGAAGTTAGAGCTAGACGTGTGCAGTTTTTAGGTAAAGGATCTAATAAAAATCAGGATGATCAAGGTAATGATGTTGATAATATGCAAAATCAGGATAATGATGTAGCACCAGCTGATGAGGAAGTACCGTTTTAATTAAATTGATGATATTTACTGAGGAGATTTTGAATAATGATTAAAAGAGGATTTAAAAAAAATTTTGACAGGAAAAAAGTTTGCAGATTTTGCAAAGACAAAGTTAATACTTTAGATTATAAAGATGTAAATGTGCTTCAGAGTTTTATGACTGACAGGGGCAAAATTGTACCATCTAGGATAACGGGTGCTTGTGCTAAGCATCAGCGCATGCTGGCTACAGCCGTTAAAAGAGCCAGGTTTATGGCTTTAGTGCCATACATAGGTAGAGTACGTTAATTTTTCAATCGAAAGGTTTACATATGAAGGTCATTCTTAAATCTAATATCGACAAAATTGGCTTAAGAGGTGAAGTTAAAGAAGTCAAAGATGGATTTGCTAGAAACTTTTTAATTCCTAAAGGTTTAGCCGTAGAATCTAATAACTCAAATCTAAAAAATTTGGAACAAGAACAAGCTAAGCAAAAAATAAAAGAAGCTAAATCTAAAGAAGAAGCAAAAATATTTGCAACTGAACTTGAAAATCATTCATATACTATTTCCTGTAAAGCAGGAGTGGATGATAAGCTTTATGGAGCAGTAACGGCCCAAGATATATCTGATTGCATAAAGCAGGAAGTTGCTGAAATAGATAAAAAGAAAATTCAACTTGAAGAACCTATTAAAAAATTAGGTGTATACCAAATTCCAATAAAAATTTACCCAGATATTATTGCTAATATTAAAGTCTGGGTAGTTAAGGAATAATGAACGGTTCAAAAACTAAAGATAGTGTTCTGGAGAGGGTGCCACCTCAAAGTGTAGAAGCAGAGAGAGCTGTTTTGGGTTCTATGTTAATTGAGGAATCGGCAATATCAGCCTCTATTGAAATATTAAGAGAAGATGATTTTTACAGTAGTGCTAATAGAAGAGTCTTTTCTGTTATGTGTGATCTTTTTTCTGAAAATAAGGCAGCTGATGTTTTGATTGTAACGGAAACATTGAAAAAGCAAGGTTTGCTTAATGAAGTAGGCGGCCCTGCTTATTTGACATCTTTGGCTTCCGAGGTTCCTACGGCAGCCAATGTGGAACATTACGCTAAAATAGTAAAAGAAAAAAGCGTTTTACGTAAACTAATAAATGCCTCGACCCAAATCGCTAGTGATGGTTATGGTGATGAGTTTGAGGATGTGGATGAGCTTCTCGATAAAGCAGAGAAGCTTATTTTTGATATTACCAGCCATAAGGTTGAGGCTGGTTTTATTTCATTAAAAGATATTATAAAAAATAGCATTGAAACTATTGATAAACTATATCAGAATAAAACACATGTAACAGGAGTAGCTACTGGTTTAACTGATTTTGATATTATGACTGCTGGTTTACAAAAGTCAGATTTAGTTGTAGTAGCAGGGCGTCCCTCAATGGGGAAAACTTCTTTGGCTTTAAGAATGCTTGAACACGCGGCAGTTAAAGACTCTGTGCCCGTGGCTATATTTAGTCTCGAAATGTCTAAAGAGCAATTGGTGCAAAGATTACTTTGTTCACATGCAAGAGTTGATATTCAAAAAGTAAGAACTGGTTACCTTTCTGAAAAAAATGAATGGCCGAAACTTACGAGTGCTGCAAGCGTATTGGCAGATGCACCTATATATATTGATGATACTCCCAGCATTTCTGCTTTGCAGTTAAGAGCTAAAGCTAGGCGACTTAAGTCACAGCATGATATTCAATTAATTATGGTTGATTATTTACAGCTAATGCAAGGGTCTGCTCGTTCAGATAGTAGGCAGCAGGAAATTTCTGATATTTCACGCTCCCTCAAGGCTTTAGCTAGAGAATTAGAAGTACCAGTTATAGCTGTAAGTCAATTATCGAGGGCTGTAGAGTCAAGAACTGATAGAAGACCCCAGCTTTCAGATTTAAGAGAATCTGGGGCTATCGAGCAGGATGCAGATGTAGTTGCTCTCCTTTTAAGAGAAGAATATTACAGTCCTTCTCCAGAAAATAAAGGTCGGACAGAGGTTATAATGGCCAAGCAGAGAAATGGTCCTGTAGGCAACTTCTTTCTCACGTTTATCAAAGAGTATGCACGTTTTGAGAATTATGCTGAAAGCGAACATGTATAAATTTAGTAGCGTATTAGCGTAATAAAAATCTTTTAATATGTAGTTTACATTTAGGCAAGACTATGATATATTATATATTAATGGAAAAAAAATTTTTTTTTATAATACTAGTGATGCTAGTGTTAGTGGGGATGAGGGCTGATTTATTTGCCGAAGAAGATATGGCAGGCAAGTTAGTTGTCGAAGTTGTGGTAGTAAATAATAAGCTAATCAGTACGCCCACTATACTCTCGAAAGTTAAAACCCAAATAGGCTCTGTGTTCTCTCAGGATAAGTTAAATGAGGACATAAAGAATCTGTATGCTTCTGGGTATTTTACTGATATCAATGCTGACCTCCAAGATAAAGATGGAGGCGTTGTGATTACTTATATAGTAACCGAAAAGCCCCTCCTGAAAGAAATCATCTTTAGAGGTAATCGACAGATAAAAGATGAGAGACTTCGTAGGATGATGGATTCTCAGATTGATCAGCCATTAGACTATGTTCAACTTAATCAAGATGTTGATAAAATAAAAAGTTTTTATATTAAAGAAGGTTACCATCTGGCTATAATTGAAGAAGAGATTCTAGTTGATAAAGATACTAATGAAGCTAGGGTTTTTATTCTAGCAGATGAGGGTGGCAGATATAGGATTTCTAATATTAAGGTTAGAGGCAATAAGGCTGTAGCCACAAAAACAATATTAAAATCGATTCAGACTAAAAGAGATTCGTTATTTACTTCGGGCTTTTTTGATGACAGTAAATTTAAAAGTGACATTAGAACTATTAAGCAATTATATGCTGATAAGGGATACGCGGATGCTGAAATTACTCATGATGTAGAGTATGATAAAGATAAGAATACAATGGCGATTGTATTGGACATATATGAAGGTGATAAGTATACAGTGGGTACGATTAAGATAGCGGGCAATGATGTTATTGACACAATGACCATTGAAGAATCTTTGAAAATGAAGTCTGACTCAACTTTCACGCCGTATAAGCTTGAAAACGATCTTGCCGGGATCAATGAACTTTATTTTGAGAAAGGTTATATTTCAGCGCGAACAATTCCAGAAGTTGTTTTTAATAAACAAAAACAACAAATGGATATTACTTACAATATAACTGAGAATGAATTGGCTTATATTGAAAAAGTTATAATACGCGGTAATGATAAGACAAAAGATATTGTTATAAGAAGAGAGTTAAAGATTAAGCCGGGAGGAGTTTTTGATGGGGCCCAGCTTAAAAGAAGCAAGCAAAATCTTAATAACTTAGGTTATTTTGAAGAGATTACATATGATACGGCTCCAGGTTCAGCTTCTAATAAAAAGGATTTAATTATCAATGTGAAGGAAACTAAAACTGGACAGGTTAGTTTTGGTGCTGGTTATAGTTCCGTAGATAAGCTTATTGGTTTTGTTGAATTGCAGCAACGTAATTTTGACTGGAGAAACTGGCCCACTTTTACGGGTGATGGTCAAAAATTATCTATCAGAGCAGAATTTGGTAGCGATAAAGAATATTACGATTTAAGTTTTACAGAACCTTGGCTTTTTAATAAACCGATATCATTTGGATTTGATTTTTATAATAGATATCGCTCAAGAAATTTGTATGAATTGCAGCGTTTAGGTGGAGATGTACGCTTAGGTAAAAGAATAAGTGATAATATTCATATAGGAACAATGTATAAATTAGAGCAGGTTAAGCTTGGTGATATTCCTTATTGGGCGACACCGGAAAGTCTTCCCGATGTATGGGTAGAAGAGGGTGAGCATGCGATAAGTTCTCTTCAATTTAGTCTAGTAAGAGATACAAGAGACAGTAGTTTTAACCCTAAATCTGGTGGCGTTATTGATAATACTGTTGAAATAGCTGGTGGGCCTTTTGGGGGAGATAGAGATTTTGTGAAATATATGGGTGAACTTGATTGGTTTTTTACTCATTTTGAGAATTTCACATTCGAAACTAAATTAAGAGCTGGCCTAGCTGATCAATATGATGATACGAATATGGTGCCAATTTACGAGAGATTTTATGCGGGTGGTGCTAATACTATTCGTGGATACAAAGAAAGACATGTAGGTCCCAAAATAAGCGGTGAACCAATCGGGGGAGATTCAATGTTAATAGGTAATCTTGAATATACTTTTCCAGTAATGAAAAATATAAAAGGTGCTGTTTTTTATGATATAGGAAATGTTTGGTCTGACATTGGAGATGTTGGTAAAGATTTCAAATCTGCAGTTGGTTTAGGTGTCAGAGTTAAAACGCCCATTGGTCCGGTTAAAGTTGATTATGGTTATGGGCTCGACTATGATCCGGGCGATGAAAAGGGTAGATTTCACTTTAGTATGAGCAGAGGTTTTTAAACTCAATTTTAATACTAGACGGAGGTAGTTTGATGGGTAAGATAGGTAAAATATTAGGAACTAGTTTTGTTATATTAATTATGTTTATGTTATTATTTGCGAGTGTATCTTATGCCGAAATAAAGTTCGGTTATGTTGATTTTGTACAAGTTTTTAACAATTATAAAAAGACAATTTCAACAGAAAAAGAGTTAGAAAAAAAAGGTGAAAAAAAACAAAAAGAACATGATAAAATGGTAACCCAAGTAAGAAAACTTAAAGACAAATTTGAAATTGCCAGCGATGCCGAAAAAGAAAAAATACAAAATCAAATAAATGAAAAAATTAAGGAATTGCAAGCCTTTGATCAAGAAGCTAGCAAAGAGCTACTCAAAGAAAAAGATGATGCGGCTAAAGAAATTATTAAAGAGTTTGATGCGTTGGTAAAAAAAATGGGCGAAGAAGAGGGGTATACTGTAATTTTCAATGAACGGATGATACTTTATGGTCAGGATGGTTATGACTTGACTGATAAAGTTTTAAATGAGCTTAATAAAAGGTGTAAGTAAACTAAGGTATATATATGAAAACGACGCTAAAAGAAATTGCTAAATTAATTGATGGTACAATTATTGGTGATGAGAATATACATATCACAGGTGTTTCAGGAATAAAAGAAGCTAAAAAGGGTGATATTACTTTTATAGCTAATTCAAAGTATATGAATTTAATGGATGCTACAAATGCTTCAGCTATAATTACATCAAGTGATGTAAATAGTGGACCAAAAACAATTATTAAAACTGATAACCCATCGTTAGCTTTCTCTCGATTGGTTTCCCTTTTGGCTCCCAATGAAGATAAACATCCTGAAGGAATACATTCAACAGCTATTATTGGTAATAGCGTAAAATTGGGTAAGAATGTAGCTATTCAGCCTTATGTAGTTGTTGAAGACTATGCGGAGATAGATGATAATGCTGTTTTGTATAGTGGGGTATATCTTGGGCATCATGCTAAAATAGGCAAGAATTGCATTATTTATCCTAGTGTTTCTATTAGAGAAAGAGTAACAATAGGCGATAGAGTAATTATTCATTCAGGTAGCGTTATAGGTAGTGATGGTTTTGGTTTTGCGACAGTTAAAGGTGTTCATCATAAAATACCTCAAATTGGTACTGTGGCCATTGAGGACGATGTTGAAATAGGTGCTAATGTTACCATTGATAGGGCTAGATTTGATAAAACTGTGGTTGGTCGAGGTACAAAAATAGATAATTTAGTTCAAATAGCTCATAATGTAATAATCGGAGAGAATTCAATAGTCGTTGCTCAGGCTGGTATTTCTGGTAGCACCGTTATTGGTAGGGAGGTTATTTTGGCCGGCCAATCTGGAGTAGTAGGCCATATCAATATCGGCGATGGTTCAATTGTTGCTGCTCAAGCTGGAGTAACTAAGTCAGTCCCGCCTAATACAAAAGTTTCCGGTTATCCCGCTAAGCCTCATAATGTTGCCAAGAGAGTCAATGCTTGCGTTCAGAGACTGCCTGAAATGATGAAGACTATTAAAGATCTTCAAAATCGTATCGAAGAATTGGAAAAACGCAAATAGGCTGTTTTCTTCTATTAATAAAATATAATATTTCAAAGGCTGAATTAGTATGGAAAAACAAAAGACTATTGAAAAAGAAGTAAGTTTTAGCGGATATGGCATTCACACAGGCAAGGAAGTGAATGCAAAATTTAAGCCTGCTTTGGCAGATAGTGGCGTTAACTTTGTTAGAGTCGATTTGCCGGGTAAGCCTGTAGTCAAGGCTCATATTTCAAATATTATAGACCCTAAAAAGAGATTAAGGCGAACATCAATTGGGATAAAAAAGAATGGCATGGATGTTGAAATACATACCATAGAACATATTATGTCTGCCTTGTGCGGTACTGGTATTGATAATATTATCGTAGAATTAGATTCTGAAGAGCTTCCAGGATTAGATGGTAGTGCTCAGGGTTTTGCAGACCTGGTAAAAAAAGCTGGCATAAAAGAGCAAAATGCTGAGAAAGAGTATTTTACGCCTAGAATCCCTATCTGGCTAGAAGAAAACGATCGTTCTTTGGTTTTGCTGCCTCATGATTCTTTTGAAGTTTCCTACACGCTAAGCTATGAAAATCCTCTTTTAAGTTCTCAATTTATGAGTGTAAATATTTCCTCGGAAATCTTTGAAAAAGAAATTGCTCCCGCCAGAACATTTTGTCTTAACGAAGAAGTTGAAGCTTTAAAAAAGATGGGTTTGGGTAAGGGAGCCAATTATAAAAACACTATAGTAATTGGCAAAAAAGGCATTATAAGTAATAAATTAAGATTTAGTAATGAATTTGTCCGGCATAAAATTGCAGATCTCATGGGTGATTTGTATCTCTTGGGCAAACCAATTAAAGGTAAAATTATAGCTTTAAAAAGTGGACACTCATTAAATATAAAATTAGTTGAAAGGATGTTTAGCTATATTAAGAAGGCAAAGGAAGCTGGGATTAAATCACCAGCTGTATTTTCAGGAATGCCACCATTTAATATAACTGATATCCAGAATATATTGCCTCATCGCTACCCATTTCTATTGATAGATAGAATTATTGAATTGGAAGAAGACAAGCGAGCGGTGGGTATAAAAAATGTAACTATAAATGAATATTTTTTTGAAGGACATTTTCCTGGACGACCAATAATGCCAGGTGTTTTAATTGTAGAAGCTATGGCTCAGGTTGCTGGAGTTTTACTTTTAAGTAAATCATCAAATGCTGGAAAGATAGCTTATTTTATGAGTATGAATAATGTTAAATTTAGAAGGACAGTTGTTCCTGGAGATCAATTAGTTTTTGAAGTGGAAATTGTAAAAATAAAATCAAAGACGGGACAAGTTCGCACTAAGGCATCAGTAGATGGAAACATAGTCTCGGAAGCTGATTTAAGATTTAGTTTAGTTAAGGCATAAAAAAATGGATATTCATTCAACAGCATTAGTACATCCGAAAGCTGAATTGGGTAGAGGCGTCAAAGTGGGACCATTCAGTATTATAGAGGAAAATGTTAAAATAGGTGATAACACTGTTATCGGTGCTAATTGTTATGTAACAGGTTATACAACTATAGGTAAAAATTGTAGTTTTTATACTGGTGGTATAATTGGTTCAATTCCACAGGATCTAAAATACAAAAATAAAGTAACCTATCTGCAAATAGGTGATAATAATACTTTCAGAGAATATGTAACTATTAATCCTGCCACAGAAGAGGGACATAAGACAGTTATTGGTGATAATAATTTTTTAATGGCTTATTGTCATGTTGCTCATGAATGTATTTTAGGTAATAATATTATAATCGCAAATTGTGGAACTTTAGCTGGTTTTGTTGAGATAGAAGATAAGGTGGTCGTTGGTGGTTTATCGGCGGTGCATCAGTTTACGCGCGTAGGTACTTTTGCTATGATCGGTGGCTGTTCAAAAATAGTGCAGGACGTTTTGCCATATTCTTTGGTGGACGGGCATCCTGCCAAAACAAAAGGACTCAATGTTGTTGGTTTAAGAAGAGGCAATATTCCCTCTAATATTAGGAATGATTTGAAAAAGGCATTACAAGTTTTAACAAAATCTCAACTCACAACTTCTCACGCAGTAAAACTCATCCAAAAAGATATTAAGAAATCTCCTGAAATAGTTCATCTTACAAGTTTTATAAAGAAATCAAAAAGAGGGTTCTGTAGTTAATGAATCGCTTGGGTCTTATTGCAGGTAATGGAAAGTTTCCAATTATGGCTGCTATAGCTGCTAAACAACAAGGTATAAACATTATTGCCATAGCTTTTGTTGGAGAGACTTCAATTGAAATTGCAAAGCATGTTACGAAAATTTATTGGATTAGAATTGGTGAGCTTGGTAAGTTATTTGATATTTTTAAAAAAGAAAGTATTTTCGAAGCAATAATGGCTGGTCAAATTCGATCAATTCATCTATTCAAACCATGGTTGAAAAAGGACAGTGCCCTTAAGGACATATTAAAAAAAGTTAAGGATAAACGAGGTGACTCTCTATTGGATGCTTTAGCAATGGAGTTAAATGTAAGAAATATCAAGCTACTTGATTCATCTTTTTTATTAAAGGATTGCCTGGCTCCCAAAGGGCTCTTGACGCAGAGAAAGCCGACGGATAATGAGTTGGGCGATATTGAATTTGCAAAAAAAATTGCTAAAGAAATGGCTCGTCTTGCTGTTGGTCAGACTATTGTTGTAAAGAATAAAGCTATCTTAGCTGTGGAATCAATTGAAGGTACGGATGCAGCTATTAAAAGGGCAGCCAAATTAGGTGGGCCTCATGCTGTAGTAGTTAAGGTTTCAAAACCTAATCATGATATGCGTTTTGATATTCCTGTTATAGGTCTAAAAACTCTCAAAATATTAAAAAAATCTAGAATTAAAGTTATTGCTATTGAAGCGCAAAAAACACTTCTAATTGATAAAGAGGAATTGATTAATCGTGCTAATAAGTTAGGAGTTACCATATTAGCTTTTGAGGTTTGATAGAAAACTTAAAATATATTCCGCTGTTCGGTTACTGGCACCTGGGTTGCCCAGAGAATTTGTTACGTTTTTTAAATCAGATTTAATTTTATTAATTTTATTTTTATCGTTTAAAACATTCAATACATGTTCTGCAATTTTTTTACCTCTTATTTCATATTGCAAAAATTCAGGTACAATTTTTTTTCCCGCCACAATATTTACTAAGCTTACATTAGGTATTTTTATTAGGTTTTTAATGAGTATCCAACTTAAGAAACCAATCTTATATATTACAAGCATTGGTATTTGTAGGATGGCAGTTTCTAGAGTTGCAGTTCCAGAACAGACTATGGCAAAATCAGAAATACTCAAGAGGTCGTAAGAGTCGGATTCAATTAGCCTAACGGGTAAATTTTTTATATCCATAATTTTTTCATAAATCTGATTATCAATATTAGCTGACTTTATAATTAAAAATTGAGTGTTTTTATCTTTATTATGTATCATAGAAACGCTTCCAAGCATAACCGGTAACATCCGCTTAACTTCATTTATTCTTGAACCAGGAAGAAGTGAAATTATTTTTTTTGATTTATCTATGTTGTGATTTTGAAGAATGCTTTCCTTATAATCACTAGATTTGACTATATCTATAAGTGGATGACCATGGAAGACAACATTCATATTATTTTTTTCGTAGAGAATTTGTTCAAATTTGAAGAAAACAATTATTACATCAACAACTTTTTTTATTAACTCAATCCTTTTTTTGCCCCATGCCCAGACCTGAGGGCTGATATAGTATATAACGGGGATATTTTTTTTCTTTATTTCTGCAGCAATCTTAAGATTAAATCCAGGATAATCAATTAAAATAACTGCGTCGGGTTTAATTTGGTCTATTTTATGAAGAGCGAGATTGAAGGTAGTTTTAAAAAATTTAAGGTTTTTTATGACTTCAGCAAAGCCTATTACAGCGACGTTAGTTAAGTCCTCAAATATTTCAGCCCCTGCTTTTTTCATCTGAGAACCACCAATGCCGTAAGTCTCGATAGTTGCATCCAATGATAGTAAGCTGTCAATCAGGTGAGCTCCGTGGAGATCGCCTGAAGATTCACCAGCTATAAAAAATAATTTTTTTGCCATATCATCTATGAATTTTTTTTACTATGTCCAAAGCTACTTTAAGAGCAATAGTGGCTTCTTCTCCGGAAACAAGAGGTCTCTTGTTTGATCGCACGCATGTTATGAATGATTTCAATTCTTCATTTAAAGAGTCTTGTTTTTCAATATTGATACTTTTTTTGGAAATTGCCTTCATTTTTTTCTGATAGATTGTAGCCTCTTGACTTACGTAATCAAGTGATACATATGTATTTTTTTGGAATATTCTAATTTTTCTTACTCTTTCTTGGGAGATGCGGCTGGCAGTTATGTTGCAGACAGCTCCGTTTTGAAAAACGAGACGTACATTTGCGATATCTTCATGATTGGAAAGTACTTTGACTCCCACGGCCTCACATTTTTTTATATTTGACTTTACAAGGTGGAGTATAATATCAATGTCATGAATCATTAAATCTAAGACTACTCCGACATCAATGCCTCTAGGCTGAAATGCACCTAATCGGTGGCACTCTATGAATTGAGGATTATGTATAATTTTTTTCAGAGCTCTGACTGCTGAGTTGAAGCGTTCTATATGGCCTACCTGTAATAAAACACGATGTTTTTTAGCTAAGCGTATTAATTCATTAGCTTGCCTAAGATTTTCAGTTATAGGTTTTTCAATTAAAACATGAACCTTGGCTTCAATAAGAGCTCTAGCTATTTTGTAATGCTGTTTCGTAGGAACGGCGATACTAGCTGCATCAATGCGCTCTAAGAAACGTTTGTGATCATAGTAGGCCTTTGTTTTATAGATTCCTGCGATTTCATCAGCTCTTTTTTTATTGATATCTGAAATTCCCACTAACTCTACATCGTTAAGGGATTTATACACTTTTGCATGATATTGACCTAAATGCCCAACGCCGATTACAGCTACTTTAATCTTTTTCATAGTCTCGCTCCATTTACAAAATTATAGCATTTTAAAGGCATATGAGCAAGTAAATAACTAAGTTGTAAAGACTTACATAATAAAATTTATCTCGACAATAAAATTGCCCTGTGATAAAATACTCTAAATATGAAAAAATTTAAAGATTATCGTAAATTACTAATTTTTATAAAGCCGCATAGTCTCCTTTTTGCGATTTCTGTTTTTTTCATGCTGCTAACACAGCTGATAGAAAAAATTGCTTCTGTTGGGGCTATTATACCCTTTATTACTATATTAATTGCTGGAAATAAAATAAATATACCCGATAGCATTCGTTTGCCGGTTTGTTTAAATGATCATTTTAGGCAGATGATTGTCTATGTAAATTCAATTGACAGATTAAGTCTTTTAGGCTGGCTTGTTTTTAGTATAGCGGTTGCATTTTTCTTTAAGGAGATTTTTACAATATTACATAGCTATATGTTGAGCAAATTAAGTCTTAAAGTAGTGAAAGATATAAAGGGCAAACTGTATGAAAAGATTCTAAGTTTATCTTTTGATTTTTATAGTGAGAACAGGGCAGGCCAACTAGTTTCTAAGATAACATATGATGCGGGTATTGTTCAAAATTCGGTTGCTGAAGGGTTAAGGGATCTAATATATTCTAGCATTGAACTTATTGTTCTAATAGTTTTAACCATAATGTTGATTGTTGCTTTTGCTATTCCATGGACGTTAATAATTATGATGTTGGTAGTTATGCCAGCGATAGTCTATCCCGTTACAAGGATAGGTAAGAAGCTCAGATCAATAAGTACTGACGCACAAAATAAAATGGCAGATATGAATTCTATTTTGTACGAAACATTCTCAGGCATTAGGATTGTCAAGGCCTTTGATATGGCTGCGTATGAAGGCAAGAGATTCAATAATGTAAATGAAGATTTTTATAAGATTATGCTCAAGTCTGTTAAAAGACTTGTTGTTATAAGCCCTATTTCTGAATATGTGGCGATATTAGCTGGTGTGGGTGTTATATATTTTGGTGGTAAGCTTATGATTGTTGGAGAGCTTGATCCAGGAGCTTTTACGGCTTTTGTAGGGTTGCTATTGCAGATGATAGCTCCCTTTAAAAGATTAAGCAAGGTTCATGGTATTAACCAGCAGGCATTAGCTGCTTCAACCAGAATATATGAGATATTAGAATCTGAACCGAGCATACAAGATAGTTCCAAAGCTAAAAAATTAAGCTTATTTAAGGATAAAATAGTTTTTTCGAACGTTAGCTTTAAATATCATGACCACGATATACTGAAAAATATTAATCTCGAGGTTAAAAAAGGTGCTGTTATTGCTTTTGTTGGCAAGAGTGGAGTTGGAAAAACTACTCTAGTGAATTTAATTCCTCGTTTTTATGATGTTAGTAAGGGTTCGCTTGAAATTGATAACAGTAACATAAAAGATCTAAGTGTAGCTTCTCTTAGAAAGAATATTGCCGTTGTTACTCAAGAAACGATACTCTTTAATGATACAGTCAAGGCAAATATTTGCTATGGTAGTCATCGGGCTAAAATGCAAGATATAGAAAAAGCTGCCAAAGTAGCCAATGCGCATGTTTTTATTAATAAACTGCCTAATAAATATGAGACTGTAATTGGAGATAGAGGGCTTAAGCTATCTGGGGGTGAAAAACAACGTTTGGCTATGGCTAGAGCTATTTTAAAAAATCCTCCTATTCTCATTTTAGACGAGGCTACTTCGCAACTAGACAGCGAAAGTGAAAAGTTAGTGCAGGATGCTCTTGATCACCTTATTGAAGGTAGAACCGTATTCATTATTGCTCACAGACTATCCACAATCAAACATGCTAGTAAAATAGTGGTTTTAGATAAGGGTAAAATAGCCGAAGTTGGTACTCATGAAGAGCTTATGAGTAATGTAAGTCATTATAGAAGGCTCTATGATTTACAGTTTATTGATAGATGAAAAAAAGCTTGCATTGCATTAAAAGTGTGTTATAATTATTTTCTATTGTATTTTATGGATTTAGAGGCATAAAAATAAGGAGGAATACGTGTAGTGGCTACAGAACTAATAAAACAATTTTTAGAAGCCGGTTTACATTTTGGGCATCAAACTAAGCGCTGGAACCCTAAAATGGCTAAGTTTATATACGGCGAACGCAACGGGATCTACATAATTAATCTAAAATTAACTGCGGACCTCTTAAATGAGGCCAAAAGTTTCCTAAAGGATGTAGCTTTAGCAGGTGACTGCGTTTTGTATGTAGGCACTAAGAAGCAAGCCCAGAATATAGTCCATCAGGAGGCTCAGCGCTGTGGAATGTTTTATGTTAATAGTCGTTGGTTAGGAGGAATGTTAACCAACTTTGAAACTATTAAAAAAAGCATAAAACGTCTTTATGAAATTAGAAGCATGAAAGAAGATGGTGTTTTCGATAAATTGACAAAAAAAGAGATTGCTTCATTGAATAAGGAACTTGAAAAACTTACAAAGAATTTATGCGGCATTTTAAAAATGGACAAGTTGCCAAGAGCCATTTTTGTAGTTGATCCTAAACGGGAAAGTTTGGCTGTTAAAGAAGCCAGAAAACTTAATATACCGGTTGTAGCTTTAATTGATACTAACTGTGATCCTGATGGAATTGATTTTCCAATTCCAGGCAATGATGATGCTATTCGGTCTATTAAATTGGTTGCCTCTATATTGACTGATGGTATTATTGAGGGTAGGCAGGATTATTTAGAACAGGAGGAAGTTCGTAAGCTAAAGGAAGAGGAAGAAAAAAAAGAGGCTGAAGCTCAAAAGAAACCTTCAAAAGAAAATAAAAAAGGTCTAAAAAAAGAGGAAGATAAAAAAAAGAACAAAAAGATAGATGCTAAAAAAGATTTAACTAAGAAGAAAAAAGAAGCAGCAGAGAATAAGGAATAATCATGACGGAAAAGATAAAACAATTACGCCAGATGACCGGTGCTGGTATAATGGAATGTAAGAGTGCTTTAAATGAGGTTGAGGGTAATCTTGAAAAGGCTGTTGAGGTTTTGAGAAAAAAAGGTCTTATGACGGCCCGCAAAAAGGCTGACAGAGTTGCTGAAGAGGGTCGCGTTGAAAGCTATGTGCATTCTAATGCTAAAATAGGTGTTTTAGTTGAGGTTAATTGCGAAACTGATTTTGTAGCTAAATGTGATGATTTTAAACAGTTTACCAAGGACATAGCTATGCAGATAGCAGCTGCAAATCCCCTTTATCTGAAAGGTGCAGATATCCCAAATGAGGTTATCGAAAAAGAACGTGAAATCATCAAGTCTCAAATAAAAGATAAACCAGATAATGTATTAGAGAAGATTGTTGATGGTAAAGTAGATAAATTTTTGCAGGAAGTATGTCTTTTGGAGCAACCCTTTATTAAAGATGATAAGATCAAGATAAAAGATTATCTGAATCAACTTGTGGGTAAGATAAGAGAAAATATCGTTATTAAAAGATTCGTTAGATTTTCGTTAGGTGAAAAAATATCTGAAAATAATGACCAAAAATAATAAATCTGCTTTTAATAGAGTTCTTTTAAAGCTAAGCGGAGAGTCGCTGCAGGGTTCGAAAGGTTATGGGATAGATCCGCAAAGCATAAAATCAATTGCGATGCAGATTAAAGAAGTAAATAATCTTGGTGTTGATATAGCTGTTGTGATAGGTGCGGGAAATATTTTTCGTGGAATTCCTAATTCAAAAAAAGAAGGAATAGACCGTTCGACAGCTGATTATATGGGAATGTTAGCCACTGTTATAAATGGTTTAGCTCTTCAGGATAGTTTGGAAAAGATTAATGTACCAACTAGAGTTTTAACAGCTATTGAAATGAATGAACTTGCGGAGTCATATATTAGAAGAAGGGCTATGAGGCATCTTGAAAAAAAAAGAGTTATTATTTTTGTAGCTGGTACGGGAAATCCATATTTTACGACAGATACAGCAGCAGCTTTACGAGCAATTGAAATTGGAGCTGATGCAATATTAAAAGCTACAAAGGTTGATGGTGTTTATACTAGTGATCCCATGAAGAACAAAAAAGCTAAAAAAATTAAATCTCTATCTTACATGGAATTTTTTGAACAGGAACTTAAAGTGATGGATTTAACAGCTGTTAGTTTGTGTATGGATAATAAATTACCAATTATAGTCTTTGATTTACTGAAAAAGGGTAATATTAAGAGAGTTATAACTGGTAGTAAAATAGGGACAGTTATCAAGTAGGAGCTGGTTAATGGCAAATGAAATTATAAAAGATACAGAAGCAAAAATGAAGAAAAGCGTTGAAGTTACGCATAGTGAATTTTCATCAGTGCATACCGGTAGAGCTTCAAAGTCATTAGTAGAAAATTTGAAGGTCGATTACTATGGGAATCCTACGCCCCTAAAACAATTAGCTAATATTTCCATACCTGAGGCGCGACTTATAATAATTCAGCCTTGGGATCCAGCTTCTATGGAAGCTATAGAAAAAGCAATTTTTAAGTCAGACGTTGGTCTTACTCCTAATAATGATGGTAAAGTGATAAGAATAAATGTTCCTCAACTGACACAAGAACGAAGAGAAAGCCTGATAAAGGTCATTAGGAATATGGCTGAAGAAGGCAAAGTTGCTGTTCGTGCTGTCAGGCGAGATGCCAATGAGAAAATAAAGAAATCGAAGAGTTCAGGTGAAATTTCTGAAGATGAAGAATTCATTCTTCATGAGAATACACAGAAACTTACAGATAAACATATCAAAGAGATCGATGATTTGCTTGGGAAAAAGCAAGTCGAAATAAGAGAAATTTAAGCGGGCCGCTAGCTCATCCGGTAGAGCACCGCCCTTTTAAGGCGGGTGTGTCAGGTTCAAGTCCTGAGCGGCTCACCATTTTAAAAAAAACAAACGGCCGTCCCCATCGTCTAGCCAGGTCAGGACATCGGATTTTCGATCCGACAGCAGGGGTTCAAATCCCCTTGGGGACGCCAAACTATTTATAGCTCATGTGTGGAATAGTAGGTTATGTAGGAAAAAAGGAAGTTGTACCTATTCTTATAGATGGTTTAAGACGTCTTGAGTATAGGGGATATGATTCAGCGGGCATTGCTTTATTAGATAAGGGCAAGTTAACAATTGCTAAAAGCAAGGGCAAGCTTGAGTTTCTGGATAATTCTATAAATCGCAGCCACTATTCTGGAACCGTAGGTATTGGTCATACGCGCTGGGCTACTCACGGCGAACCTTCCAAAGCTAATGCACATCCCCATACAGACTGTAGCAAGAAAATTGCTGTAGTGCATAATGGCATTATTGAAAATTATCTTGATTTAAAGGATAAGCTTATTAGAGAAGGTCATATATTTAAAACAAAAACAGATTCTGAAGTCATTGTTCACTTAATTGAAAAATATTATAATGGTAATCTTGAAAAGGCTGTTTTGTCTTCTATAAGAAAACTAAAAGGCTCATATGCTATTGCTGTGATTACGAAGGAAGAGCCACATAAAATTGTTGCTGCTAGATGTGGTAGTCCATTAATTGTCGGCATTGGAAAAGAAGAGAATTTTGTAGCTAGTGATGTGCCAGCAGTATTAACATATACTAAGAAGGTAATGTATCTTCATGATTACGAAATTGCGATTTTAAGTGAGAATGAAGTTCAGGTCAAAAATATTAAAGGTAAGAATGTAAGTCGTAGAATTGAAAAAATAACTTGGGATATTAATGCTGCTGAAAAAGGTGGTTATTCTCATTTTATGCTCAAAGAAATAGAAGAGCAGGCTGATGTGATTTCGCATATAATAAAAAGGCGAGTTGATGATAAGAGAAGAATATTTTTTGATGAATTAAATTTCAAGAAAAATAATTTTAAAGCCATCAAAAAAATAACTATTATTGCTTGTGGTACGGCTTGGCATGCTGGTTTAATTGGTAAATATTTGATAGAAAAATATGCTCGTGTGCCGGTCGAGGTTGATTTATCAAGTGAATATCGCTACAGAAACCCACCTGTTTTAAAGAATGAATTGGTTATTACCGTAAGTCAGTCAGGAGAAACAGCTGATACTTTAGCCGCATTAAGATTGGCTCGCCGTAATAGGCTTAAGGTTATTACTATCTGTAATGTAGTGGGATCTTCTATGGTTAGAGAGTCAGATGGAGTAATATATACTCATGCCGGGCCTGAAATTGGAGTGGCTTCAACAAAGGCTTATACTGCTCAAGTGTCAATTTTTTACTTATTTGCGATTCATTTAGCTTTCTTGAAAGGCATTATAGGTCGCAATACCGAGCACAAATTAGTTAAAGAACTTGAAAAACTTCCGAAACTTATAATGCGGGTTTTAAACAATAAAAAAGACATTGAAAAATGTGCAAAGAGATACAAGCAAGCTAATAGTTTTTTATATTTAGGTCGAAATATTAATTATCCAACTGCTTTAGAGGGAGCTTTGAAATTAAAAGAAATATCATATATTCATGCTGAAGGTTGTAGTGCTGGTGAGATGAAGCACGGCCCCATAGCTTTAGTAGATGAAAAGCTTCCGACTGTTTGTCTTGTGCCTAGATCGGAAACTTACGAAAAAATGCTTTCTAATATTCAAGAACTTAAGGCTAGACGTGGTATTATTATTAGCATAGCTACTGATAGAGATAATATTATAAAGAGATATTCTGATTACGTAATACATATACCAAAAATTAGTGAAGACCTGAGTGCTATTTTAGCTATTATACCTTTACAGCTTTTAGCATACTATATGGCTGTTGTTAAAGGTTGTGATGTTGATAAGCCCAGAAATCTGGCAAAAAGTGTAACAGTAGAATAGTGTTTGACATAGGTTTATTTATATGCTTAAATAAGTTTTTATGTGCGGGCGGTTAGCTCAGCTGGAAGAGCGCGTGACTTACATTCACGAGGTCATAGGTTCGAGCCCTATACTGCCCACCATTTTGATATAAATTATTGTTATTTAATAAGATAGCAAATATCTTACATGGGGATGTCGTCTAGCTAGGATAAGACCCCGGACTGTCGATCCGGTGATCGCGGGTTCGAATCCCGTCGTCCCCGCCAATTATTTTCAAGAAGTAACAACGCCGCGGTAGCTCAGTTGGTAGAGCGCGGGACTGAAAATCCCGGCGTCGGCGGTTCGATTCCGCCCTGCGGCACCATCTATTGTGGCGCATAAAGGCTTAATTAAAATAAGCTTTTTTGCCGATGTGGCTCAATGGTAGAGCAAGCGCTTCGTAAGCGCTAGGTTGGAGGTTCGATTCCTCTCATCGGCTCGTATTATATGGATAACTTTAAATGAGTTCAATTTTGAAAGTTTTAAAAAATAGAAACTTTCTCTTCCTCTGGGTGGGACAGTTGATTTCCCAGTTTGGCGATTGTCTTGTTTCTATGGCTTTAATTAGTCTGGTCTACAACAAGTTCAGCGCCAATACGCTTGCTTATGCCAAACTTATTTTTTTTATAATAATTCCAGTTTTTTTAATTGGCCCCATAGCTGGGGTATGCGTTGATCGCTGTAATAGAAAAAAAGTAATGATTGCTTGCGATGTTGTAAGAGCTGTCTTAGTAATTTTGATACCTTTTTTGATAGAAATAAATAACGGCATGATGTTTGTTTACATATGTGTTTTTCTAATATACTCCAGCACAAGATTTTTTCTGCCCTCAAAATTATCAATTATACCAGATCTTGTATCAGAAGATAAACTATTGGCAGCTAATTCATTGACGACAACTAGCAGAACTATTGCATTGATATTTAGTTTTGCTCTTGCTGGTGTAGCAGTCCAATTTTTAGGTTGGAAAGCTAGCTTTTTTATTGATGCTTTAACTTATATTGTTTCAGCGATTCTTATTTCCAGAATAGATATTTCTGAAGTTGCTAAAGAAATAAAACATGATGTTTCAATAGCCAGAGATGTAATTAAAGAGGTAGCACATAAAGATATGATCTCAGATATTAGGCAGGGAATGAATTATGTTTTAAAAGATCCGCAGATGCGTTTTATAAGTTGGATTTTCTTTTTACTCATGTCAGGAGTTGGAGCTATGTCTGTTGTTCTGATAGTTTTTATCCAGAATAATTTTGGTACTGCTACCTGGCATTTAAGTTTTTTAGCATCTTTTTTGGCTGTGGGTTTTATGTCGGGAGCTTTACTTTTTGCAAGGCTGGGGCAATATTTTCCAAAGCCTAGAGCTATATTTATTAGCTTTATATTAAGCGGACTAATGTTAGCTTTATTGTCACAATTAATAAATCCAGAAACAAGCATTCTTAAAGCAGGTTTTATGGCATTTTTATGGGGTGTGGTATCATCACCAATAGTTATTATCCTTTATACGCTTTTGCATGAAAAGGTGCCTAATAAGTTGCGCGGTAAGACGTTTAGTGCTATTGAAATATTTATTCACAGCGGATTTTTACTTTTTATGTTTATTTGTGCTTGTTTGGCCAATATTATTAAACCCGGGCTGATAATTATGTGTGTGGGTGTGGTTTTTGTATGTTTGGGTTCATTTAACTTATGTAGAATGCCTATTGACAATAAGAAGTCAAACTGTTAACATAAATATTATTATAATAAAAGATTATAAACTCTTTAAAGGTATAGACTATGTCTTTTTTTAACAGGCGCCCCAACTACAATAAGGTAGAAGCAAAAAAAAATCAAATACCTGGTGGTTTATGGACAAAATGCGAGGATTGTGGTGCCATTGTTTATAATAAGACCCTTGAAGAAAATCTTGAAATTTGCCCAAAGTGTGGTTTTCATTTTCGTATTACGCCTCACAAAAGGATTGAGATACTCTTTGATGAAAAAAGTTTTGTTGAGTATGATGGAGATATGATTTCTTCAGATCCTTTAGATTTTAAGGGTTCAAAAACCTATAAGGATAAATTGAAGATAGCACAGAGTCAAACCTCGCTCAATGAAGCGGTTGTTACTGGTGAGGCTAAAATCAACGATAAGAAAGTAATTTTTGCTATTACTGATTCTAGATTTATTATGGGATCTATGGGATCTGTGGTGGGTGAAAAAATAACTAGGGCAACTGAGAAAGCAACTGAGAAAAAAGTGCCCTTAATTATATTTTCTGGTTCTGGTGGTGGAGCTAGGATGTATGAAGGAATGTTTTCTTTAATGCAGATGGCTAAGACATCTGCAGCTATTGCCAGACATCAGAATAAAGGCCTACTTTATATATCAGTTCTTACCAATCCAACAATGGCGGGAATTATGGCTAGTTTTGCATCTCTTGGCGATGTAATTATTGCAGAACCAAGAGCACTCATAGGGTTTACAGGGCCTAGAGTAATAGAGCAAACAATTAAACAGAAATTACCCGATGGTTTTCAAAGTTCTGAATTTTTACTTGAGCATGGTTTTTTAGATGTTATATCCACCCGAAAGGATTTAAAAGAAATGCTCTTTAGTATAATTAGCTATTTAGAAGTATAAGACTAGAGAGTAAATTAAAGGAGAGGTTTTCAATGGCAGAAGTAACTTTAAAAGGTGTATCAAAAGTTTATTCAGGTGGCGTGGTGGCAGTTCAGAAAATTGATTTAGAGATTGAAGATAAGGAATTTCTGGTTTTAGTTGGTCCGTCTGGATGTGGAAAATCAACGACGTTGCGAATGGTTGCTGGTTTAGAAGATGTAACCGAAGGTGAGATTCGCATAGGTGAACGTTTAGTTAACGATGTTCCTCCTAAGGATAGAAATATTGCTATGGTTTTTCAAAATTATGCTTTATATCCGCATATGACTGTTTATGAAAATATGGCTTTTGGGTTGAAATTAAGAAAATATCCTAAGAAAGAAATAGATACTAGAGTTAATGAAGCAGCTGATATTTTGAATATTAAAGAATTGCTTCAGAGAAAGCCCAAGGCTTTATCTGGTGGTCAAAGGCAGAGGGCTGCAGTTGGTAGAGCTATTGTGAGAAAGCCACTAGTTTTTTTGTTTGATGAGCCCCTAAGTAATCTTGATGCTAAACTTAGAGTTCAGATGCGTGCTGAGATTAGTAAGTTATATACAAGATTGCAGGCAACCATGATTTATGTAACGCATGATCAGATTGAAGCCATGACTATGGGTACCCGTATTGTTGTTTTGAAGGATGGTTTTATTCAGCAGATAGCGGACCCTATACACCTGTACGATAATCCAGCCAATAAATTTGTTGCTGGTTTTATTGGAAGTCCACCAATGAATTTCATTGAAGGAAAATTTATCAAAGATGGAAGTTCTTATTATTTTGATGAAGGCACGTTTAAAGTAAAAATCTATGAGGAGATGAACCCGAAAATCAAAGAGTATGAGGGAAAGAAAACTATATTTGGTATTAGGCCAGAGGACATCCATGATAAATTATTTATCCCAGAAGCTCCTGAAGAAACCACTATAAGTGCTATGGTAGAAGTTGTTGAACCAATGGGTTCAGAAACCATTGTTTATTTAAATACATCTAATAAAAACTCTATTACAGCTAAAGTAGGTGCTAAAGAAAAACTTGAGATTAATCAAAAAATGGAATTAGTCTTTGATATGTCCAAGGCTCACTTTTTTGATAAAGAGACAGAAATTACCATTGTATAATGCCTTGCGCATAACATAATTGAAAGTATTTAATGAAATGCGTGTATTAGGCCTAATACACGCATTTCATTAAAGGTCTTATATGAATAATAAAAAAATATATGTTTTCAATATATTTCTGTTTTCCCTAGCGGTATTAACTATACTTCTCCTTTTAGTAAGGTTTTTAGGTGATATCTATATTGATAGGGCTTATTATCTGCGACTAATAAATGCTACTATCTTTTTTCTTAATTTAATCATTTTAACGGCATGGTTATTTTTTGGTGTTGTTGCTTCCGTAATATGTCTCACCATAGGCCTTATCTTTACCCTTCTTACAGCAGCTATTGCGAAAAGCCCCATTATTAATATGCATCTTATTTTATTTGGATTAGTAATGGTGAGTGCTTTTTATTACGACAAAAAGAGCAATGCTTCTATGGGATTACAGCAGGCTGATCTAGAAGATATTGAAGAAGAGCTCAATCTTTTAAATGATGAGCGCCTACAGAATCAGCTTCAATTAAAAGCATTGGAGAAAAGTTTATCAAGATTCAGCATACTTAAAGATATTACCGAAAAATTAAGCTCTAGCTTGTCGCTGGCAGAAGTTGCTAATTTAGTAGCAAAGAATTCATTCTCGATAATTAGTAAAGCTGATTGTTGTTTGTTATATCTAATTGATGAAAAAAAACATAATCTAATATTAACCTCCATGAGGAAGAGTCAAGAGTTTAAAGGGTTTAAAATAGAGGGGGCTGATCTCTTTGATGTGAGAGTTTTAAAGAAGAAGCAGCCATTAATTATTCAGGATATTAGAAAAGATTATAGATTTGATTACGAGGTTATTAAAGGCAAAACACGCGAATTCCGCTCTCTAATATCAACACCATTAATCAGTGAAGATAGAGCTATTGGAGTAATTAGATTAGATGCCTTAAATGCTGAAATATTTAATTCTGAAGATTTGAGAATTTTAAATATTATTGCTAACTTAGGAGCTGTAGCTGTAGAAAATGCGCACCTCTATGAAAGAACAGAGGAGCTGGCTGTAACTGATGGCTTAACTGGTTGTTATGTTCAAAGATATATGAGGCAATTATTGACTGAAGAAATAAAAAGTACGGCAGAGCCTAATAATAAAATTTCATTTTTGATGATTGATATTGATCATTTTAAAAAATATAACGATAGTTATGGTCATATAGCTGGGGAT
Source organism: Candidatus Kappaea frigidicola (assembly GCA_030765555.1). Taxonomy (GTDB): domain Bacteria; phylum Omnitrophota; class Gorgyraeia; order JAGLLT01; family JAGLLT01; genus Kappaea; species Kappaea frigidicola. The sequence continues at coordinate 2,660 of JAVCCI010000073.1, read as the reverse complement.
ATAGTTTTAAAAACAACTGCTAAGATTTTTCTAAAAATGGCTGGCTCAAGGGCGATTGTTGCTCGTTATGGCGGTGAGGAATTTGCCATAGGACTTCCTGGTACTTCAAAGAAAGAAGCTGCTGATTTAGCTGAAAAAATAAGAAAACAAGTAGAAGAGCGCATATTTTATTTAAGACGTGAAAAAACTAATGTTAGTATATCTATAGGCGTGGCCACAATAACTGACGAAGTTAAAGATGTAAATCGTCTAATTGCGGTAGCAGATAAGGCTTTATATGAAGCAAAGGGAACTGGGAGAAATAAAGTATGTATATCATAATTATATTTTTGCTATCCCTCGTTTTTTTCTTTAATATCCTAATGTCATCTTTTTCTAATAATCAATTCTATATTTTTAGCGGGCTTAGTATTTTACCTCTCATTTTATCAGTTTATTTTACAAAAAAAATATTTAGTTATATAGTTCTTGTTTTATCAATAGCAAGCGCGGTGGTAATTTTTTTGTTAGGAGCAGAAAGCTATCTTGCTCTTTTTTTGGGATTGTCTTTTGTGGCCTCATTCATTATTTCAAATGAAAATAAGAAAAGGTTTATAAAAAGTAAGATAAATTTTAATAACGAAATTAAAAAAGAGAAAGAATCTATTAATCATTGCAAAGAAGATAATAGAAAATCTAAAGAACATATATCTGAGGTGAGTCAACAATCGCAGGAAATCGAAAATCTTTATGAAATCACTAAACGAATGAGTGCTTACTTGGTGTTTGAGGATATTTTTCGTATATTGTGTTCTGAATTGAAGAACACCTTTGAATTTGATGATTGTCGGCTTATTCATATTAACCGCATAAAAGGTGAGATGCGCTTGGAAGAAGTTTACGATATACCTATAGAATCACGTATCAAAGATGCAAAAAGTTATGATAGTAAAATAATTGAGATTATTGATGAGAAAAGATTGCATTTATCTTTGCCACAGGCTCAAAAATCTGCTAAAGAATATGAATTAATATTACCACTGAAAATTGAAAGTCTTTTAGCTATTCCTATATATATTGATGAACGCATTAGAAGTGTTGTAATTGTTGAAAATATGAATCCAGAAAGTTTTGAGAAATTTTCTATCGTGATTGGTCAGTTTGGCTTGGAAATGAGAAAAGTTAGATTATATGAATTAGTTGAAAAATTAGCCATTACAGATGGTCTGACAGGTTTGCTTTTAAGAAGACATTTTCTGATGTCATTTGAAAAAGAACTTGAGCGCCTCCTGGTTAACAAAGTTGAATTATCAGTTCTAATGTTGGATATTGATCATTTTAAAAAGTTTAATGATCGCTTTGGGCATTTAGTTGGTGATGGAGTATTAGTTAAGATATCTGATATTATCCGTAACAATACGAGAGAAATTGATTTAATATGTCGCTATGGAGGAGAAGAATTTTGCTTGGTCCTTCCAGAAACAAGTAAAGAAGGTGCGACTGCTGTAGGTGAGAGAATAAGGAAGCAGATTGAAAGAGAGAATTTTATGGCAGAGGGAGAATTTACTAGAGCATCTATCAGTATTGGCGTTGCCGCTAGCCCGGATGATAGTACTGAAATGCTAGACTTGATAGATAAAGCTGATCAGGCACTCTATAAAGCTAAGGAATCAGGCAGAAATAATACATGCGTTTTTGGAGAATAATAGACAGATAGGATAATTCATGAAAAAAAACTATACAATTGGTATTGATTTAGGTGGAACTAACGTAAAAATTGCACTTTTGAAGAATGTAAATATAATTGTGCAAAAGACTTCAATTGAAACAGATAAACACAAAGGTAGATCGAAACTCATTGCAGAGATTATAAAAATAATTAAGCAGCTTATAAAAGATAATAAGTTAAAAAAAAGCCAGATCGCAGGTATAGGTATTGGAGTGGCTGGACCTATTAATTTTGACCGCGGTTTTATTCATAATCTAACAAATATAAAAGGATGGAAGAATACACCCTTGAAGCAAATGCTAACTAAAAAAATTGGCATCAGGACATTTGTTGATAACGATGTTAATGTTGTAACTTTGGGTGAATTGGCATTTGGAGCTGGCAGAGGCTTTAAAGATATCCTATGTCTTACCTTGGGCACAGGTGTTGGTGGTGGTATTGTGCTAAACGGACATCTTTATCGTGGTCCAAATTTTACTGCAGGTGAAATAGGCCATATACCTATAAGTATTACAGGTCCCAAGTGTAATTGTGGGGGCACAGCTTGTATTGAACGATATGTTGGTAATAAATTCATTATCCAAAGAGCGAAAGAGCTGGTAAAAAATAACAAAAAATCACTAATTTTTAAATATGCTAATAATCAAATTTCAAAGATAACCCCTAAAATTATTTCACAGGCTGCAAGTGATAAGGATAAAACTGCTTTACTTATTTGGCGTGAAGTAGGTAACTACTTAGGTATTGCATTGAGTGGTTTAGTGAACACACTGAACCCCGAGTTAATCATAATCGGTGGCGGCGTAGCAAAAGCAGGCAAACCTCTATTTGATTCTATTAAAAAGACAATTAAGCTGCGCTCCATGAAAAATCCCGCCTCCTTTGTTAAGGTAGTACCTGCATTATTGGGCGAAGAAGCTGGTATTGTTGGTGCATCTGTCTTAGCTGATCT
>JAVCCI010000043.1 GCA_030765555.1 Candidatus Kappaea frigidicola | reverse complement strand
TCTATGGCTGAATTAATCTCATTAATTTTAATCTCGGTCAAAAAACCAAAACCACCCAAGTTAATACCCAAAACATCTATTTTTTTATTGATGTATTTAGCTACATTTAATAAGGTTCCGTCTCCACCCAAAGCAATAATTAAATCAGCTTTATTAATAAGCTCTTTACGTGATAACTTCTCATCCGTAATGGCCTTAATGCCTTTTTTTTCTAATAATTTTACAATCTTCTTCTGATAAACAAGAGCTTTTTTCTTTGAAGAATTTGCAATTACACCAACTGTTTTAATCATTTAAGATCTCTTTTGCTTTATTTGTTACATTCTCAATTGTTAAACCATATTTATTAAAAAGTTCTTCTCTTGTACCGTGCTCAATAAATTCATCCGGTAAGCCAATTAATCTCGCCTTATAATCTGTAATTTTATTAGCTTCTAAAAGCTCTAGAACTGCGCTTCCTGCCCCACCTAATCTGACTCCTTCTTCAATAGTGACAAAGCATTTATTAGTCTTTTTAATGTAATCAATTATTTTATTATCTAATGGTTTAATAAAACGTAAATCGATAACCTGGACTGATATTTTTTCTTTGTCAAGTTTAGCTGCTGCCTCAAGGGCAATATTAGCCAGAGGCCCACAGGAAATAATGGTTATATCTTTACCTTCTTTTAATACTTTAGCTTGACCTAATTTTAAATTATCAGTACCTGGCTTACTACTAGTAGGTTTTTCGGTCTTAGCTCTAGGATACCTGATTGCTACTGGTTTTTTAAGACTAACAGCCAAATCCAGCATGGCTTCAAAATCATTTGCATCCTTAGGAGCCATTATAACTAATTTTGGTAAATTTCGCAAGTAGGCTATATCAAAAACTCCCTGATGGGTTATACCATCCTGACCCACAATACCCGCTCTATCAATAGCCAGAACCACTCCTAGTTCTTGCAAGCAAATATCATGAAATATCTGATCATAGCCGCGCTGTAAAAAAGTTGAATAAATAGCTGTAATCGGACTAAGGCCTTCTTTAGCCATACCAGCTGAAAAAGTAAGCGCATGCTGTTCGGCAATCCCCACATCAAAAAATCTCTCAGGATATTTTTTAGCAAATACATCTAATCCTGTGCCGCAAGGCATAGCTGCGGTAACGGCTACTATTTTATCATTCTCTTTAGCTAATTTACAAATTTTATCAGAAAACACCTGAGTAAAACTTATTTTATCATTTGATTGATTCTTATTGGACTTATCTTCTTCAATACCGTTATCTTTATCAAAAGGTTTTAAACCATGAAAAGTAGCCGGATCTGATTCGGCCGGTTTATAACCTTTACCCTTAGTAGTTACCACATGCACTATCCGGGGACCCCCTAGATTAGAAACCCTTTGAAAGATAGCAACTAATTTCTTCATATCGTGACCATCGATAGGCCCGTAATAAGTAAAACCTAGCTCTTCAAAAAAGATACCAGGTACTATTAAATTCTTAAGGCCTTCTTCAAATTTACGGGCTGCTTTGGCTACTTTTGGTCCAACTTTGGGAATACGGGAAACAAAGGTTCTTAATTCATTTCTAACTTTATTAAATAAGGGTTCTGAAATAAGACGGGTTAAATAACTACTTAAAGCCCCCACACTTTCAGAAATAGACATATCATTACTATTTAAAACAATGATTAAATCCTTACCCATCTGACCGGCATTATTCATGGCCTCAAATGACTCACCGCCAGATAAAGCACCATCCCCAATAACAGCAATAACCTTATTATTCTTCTTTTCTATGTCTCTTGCGGCAGCTAACCCTAGGGCGAAAGAAACAGAGGTCGAACTATGACCTGAGGTCATAACATCATAAGAACTCTCATCCTTATTTGGAAAACCGCTTAAACCACCAAACTGTCTTAGAGTATTTATTTTATCTCTTCTGCCAGTGAGTATTTTATGAGGATAACACTGATGTCCTACATCCCAGACAAGTTTATCCTCAGGCGTATTAAAAATATAATGCAGGGCTACGGTAAGCTCGACAACTCCCAGGCTTGAAGCTAAATGTCCACCTGTCTCAGAGACAGTATCAATAACTAACTGCCTAACCTCAGAACTAAGTTCGTCGAGTTTTTCTAGAGGTAATTTCCTTAGATCAATCGGACTATTAATTTTTGAAAGTATTTCAGACAAAGCTCTACCTGCTATTCCTCTTCAATGGAAAAAGGTTTACTAGTAAGCTTACCTTCTTCTTTAGTTAAAATTTCTATTTTTTTCTCAGCTTCGTTTAGTTTCTTTGAGCAAAGCTTGATTAATTTTACACCTTCTTCATAAGCTTTAAGCGACTCATCTAAATCAAGAGAACCACTTTCTAATTCATCAACTATTTTTTCTAAACGCTCTACGGCCTTCTCAAACTTAATTTCTGCCATTTATCCTATAACCTCCTAATTTATTATTTATCTACTTCTTAATTTCAGAATCTATTTTCTTAACAATACTTTTTATGCGTCCATCCTTAAGCAAAGTTTCAATCTCATCATCCTTTTTTAAATCTTTAGTGCTTTTGATAATCTTCTTGTCCTTATCAAAACACATACCATATCCTCTAGATAAAACCGCTAGTGGACTTAAGGCTTCCATCTGCGAAGTAACCGCAGCTAAATCGCGTCCTTTAATATCTATATATTGCATTATACTCTTCTCAAAAATCCTGTAAAGGTCGAATAATCTTCTTTTATAGTCTCTTAAAATAACTTCTGGTCTTTTAGCGGTAATCAGATCAGTATATCTCTTTAGGCGCTCTTGCTTTAAGCTAAGATAATGCTTAAATGACCTTGATAATGAAACCACAGCTTCATCTAATTCTTGTTGTCTCTGATAAACAAGTTCTC
>JAVCCI010000066.1 GCA_030765555.1 Candidatus Kappaea frigidicola | reverse complement strand
TCCCCCATTCTTTGCTTTCCAAAGAATGTAGAGGGGATATGGTCAAAATGCTATCTCCCTTTTTAATGAACACATAATTTATGACATTCAAAAAATGACGTAAATTATTCGTGTGAATTAATCCCCCTTGCGTGTTTTCGAAAGAAAGCAAGATAGGGGATTTCTTCATCTATTTTTTTATGGTTTTTTTTATAATTCAACCTTTAACTCTTTTTATATCTGCTCCCAATTTAGAGAGTTTTTCTTCTATTTTTTCATATCCTCTATCAAGATGGTAAACTCTTGATATTTCAGAATTGCCTTCAGCCGCTAATCCAGCTAATATTAGCGCTGCAGACGCTCTTAAGTCTGACGCCATCACCGGAGCCCCGCTTAAAGATTTAACTCCTCTTATAATTGCACTGGGCCCTTCAATAAATATATCGGCTCCCATTCTATTTAATTCACTAACATGAATGAAACGACTAGGATATATTTTTTCGGTTATAACACTTATACCATTAGCCATAGATAAAAATGCTGTCATTTGGGCCTGTAAATCAGTTGGAAAGCCCGGGTAAGGCAACGTAGTAACATTCACAGGTTTTAATGCCTCCACTCTACTAACCTTAATGACTCCATCCGTTTTATCAACATTGACCCCGGCTTCTCTTAATTTATCAATAACCACTCCGAGATGAGCTAAACAACTATTTTTTATAATAACTTCACCTTTAGTCATGGCTGCAGCTATCATATATGTTCCAGCTTCAATTCTATCTCCTATTACCGTATGATTTGCTCCATGAAGTTTTTTTACACCTTCTATTACTATTACAGGCGAACTGTGACCTGTAATCTTGGCTCCCATTTTTATTAAAAAATTAGCCAGATCAACAATTTCAGGTTCACAAGCTGCATTTTCTATAACTGTTTGCCCTTCAGCTAAAGTAGCCGCCATCATAATATTAGCTGTAGCTAATACACTCGAGCCAAAAGACCCACCGAGATAAACGCTATTTCCTTGCAATTTATTAGTCTTGGCATCAATATACCCGTGCTTAAACTCAATACTAGCTCCAAGGCTCTTTAAGCCCTTCAAATGAAGGTCTATTGGCCTTAAACCTATAACACAACCTCCGGGAATAGATACCTTGGCACTCTTAAGCTTAGCCAGAAGAGGCCCCAAAACACAAATGGAAGCCCGCATGGTACTCACCAATTCATAGGGGGCAGTGTGATTACTATAATTACCTGGTGTTATTTCTATTTTATCTTTATCAGCTACAATCTTAAGACCCAAAGACTCTAAAATTTTTATCAAAGTGCAAACATCAACTACTTGGGGCACATTACTTATAGTGCATTTTTCTTCAGTTAAAAGTGTTGCTGCTAATATAGGCAAAACGGCATTTTTAGCACCGCTTATAGTAACCTCACCTTTTAACGGCTTACCACCATTAATTAATATTTTATCCATAGATATTCTTAATTCTTTCTACAACAGATAATTCTATCAAGCTTTCTATAATCTTTTTTGATTTGCAAAAAACTAAAATTCTCAGATGCCTCACACATGACGCGCATAGATTTACCCTGATTATATCCTATCTCAAGAAACATAAGGCCATCTTTAGATAAATAACTAGCTGCTTCTTGAAAAAACCTTTTATAGAAATTTAAACCATCTTTACCGCCATAAAGGCTTTTATAAGGTTCGCACCTTACCTCTTTTGAAAGAGCATCCATCTCTACCTCACTAATATATGGCGGATTAGATACTATAATATCAATTTTCCCCTTGTAATTTTCAAGGGCTCTAAACAAATCACCTTTTAAAAGAGTAATATTTGCCTCTAAGCCGAAATTTTCAATATTTTTTTTAGCTACACCAATGGCTTGGGGGCAAATATCGGTAGCCATTATTTTACAACTAGTTAGGTGTTTTGTCAATGAAATAGCTATATTTCCACACCCCGTGCCTACATCCGCAATCAATTTATTACTTAACTTGTTGTCTTTAAATAACTTAACAACAGATTCAACTAGCACCTCTGTTTCTGACCTAGGAATAAGAACGTTTTCATCAACATAGAATTCATTTCCATAAAAAAAAGCCTTATTAATAACATATCCCAATGGTATATGTTGACTTCTCTTTTCTAGCCACGTTGATAATTTTTTTAATTGCTTCTCGCTTGGCTTATAGTCACCTGTATAGATTTTAACTCTATCTATTTCGAAGGCTTCACAAATCAATATTTCAGCTTCTTGCAAGTAGTCCTCTATTTTTAATCTTCCTAAAGCCTCAACTACACTATTTTTTATATCTTTTAAAGAAAACTGCGTTAAGCTTAACATTAATATTCAACCGTAATTGTCTTTTTGCACTGAGGACACTTCATCCTAGAAGCTTTTCTCTTTCCTGTAACATCAATTTTTTTCTTACACCAAGGACATTGCATATAGACTCTATTAACTTCTTTATAATCAAAGATATCGGGATATTTCTTAAAAAGAAATATATAATTTATATCTATTTCATCAATAATCTGCAGCTTCTCTTCATCAGTGAGAGTATTATTCCATTTTGAGGTTGCTTGACCCACTTCACCAAAATATGATGAAAACTCATATGCATCATTGTCACCCATGCTTCTTCCCCATCGAGCATAACGAAACATTAGTGCAAAAATTCTATATATGCTTCCTATGTCATCTTCAAAATTACTTACCGGATCCAAAAATGATTCTCGAGGAACACATATCCTTGCTTGTGACCCATTGTAATATGTAAAATAAGGATCTTTGCTATTATATTGTTTCATATAAATTTCAGGATTATATATTCCAACATCAAATTTTCCATGCACTTCCTCGGATGTCATATTTTGTAATATGCTATATGCTTCTTCTAACATATAGCAAATGCGAAGCATAGCTGCTTCAAACTTTTTATCATTAGAAATACTATATCTTTCAATGCTTTCTTTGTCTGTAAATACGTTGAAGTGCTCTGTTCTATATACACGACTTTCTTGCCTAACAGATGTATTTTTTTTCATTTCATTTAAAATACTTAAGCGATTCTGCTTTATGGCATCATCTGCAAAAACTGTATAGCTGCAAATAGCGACTATAATAAAAGCCGCTATAATTGGAATAATAATTTTTTTATTCATTTTTTATGACGAAATATTTTTTAATGATAATTTTCTATCTTCAATTCTTAAAGCCTTAAAAAGCTCATCAAGATCCCCCGAGAGAACGCCTTCTAACTTATGAAGTGTAAAATTAATCCTATGATCAGTTACTCTTCTATCAGGAAAATTATAAGTTCTAATTTTTTGAGATCGATCTCCTGTGCCAACCTGTAATTTTCTATTTTGAGAGATTTCTTTTTGCTGATCCTCTTTTAATTTATCAAGTATCCTTGCTCTTAAAACCTTCATAGCCTTAGATCTATTTTTTATCTGTGAGCGTTCATCCTGACAACTTACAACAGTATTAGTAGGTATATGAGTTATGCGAACAGCGGAATCAGTCACATTAACATGTTGCCCCCCCGCACCAGATGAGCGATATGTTTCGACTCTTAAATCAGAAGGATCGATCTTTAAATCAACCTCTTCAGCCTCTAGCAAAACGACTACGGTAGCTGCTGACGTATGGATGCGTCCCTGAGTTTCCGTAGCAGGAACTCTCTGAACTCGATGGGTGCCACTTTCAAATCTGAATAGTCCATACGCTCCAGAACCTTCAATAGAAAAAATTACTTCTTTAAAACCACCTTCATTTGTTTGATGTGAATCAAGAATTTCAACTTTATAACCTTTCGACTGAGCATACTTGGAGTACATCTTAAAAAGATCAGAGGCAAATAGCGCAGCCTCGCTACCACCAGCACCAGCTCTGATTTCCATAATAATGCTCTTATCAAAACCCTCTTCTTTTTCTAAAAGGATATTTTCCAAATTTTTCTGAAGGCTATCATTTCTTTTTTGTAACTCATCTATCTCAGTCTTAGCAAGTTCGATAAAATCATTATCTGCTTTTTTTTCTGTTAGCATTTTTTCTAATTCACTAATATCCTCTTCGTTACTCTTGAGCTCCTTATATCTGACAACAACCGCCTCTAACTTTGCTCTTTCTTTAGCTAAGGCTTGGTATTTTTTACTATCAGAAATAACCTCAGAATCTAACATCTGCCTTTCAATCTCATCAAAGCGACCAGTAAGCTCTTGGAGTTTTTTTATCATAATTACTTTTTCTTATTGTATTTCTTGTTGAAGCGTTCAACTCTACCAGCAGAATCAATAATTTTCTGTGTGCCTGTAAAAAATGGATGACACTTACTGCATATTTCCACTCTTATATTTTCTTTAGTAGAACGAGTATGCATCACATTGCCGCAAGCACATGTAATTGTTGTTTCTTTGTATTCTGGATGCAATTTGTCTTTCATTTTATTCTCCTTTGCCTTAGTGTTATTTTATAGTATCCAAAGTTAATAGAAATTCCGCATTGCTCTTGGTCTTATTTATCCTTTTAATCAGAAGCTCCATGGCTTCCAAACTAGTTGTTTCTGAAAGAGCTTTTCTTAAAATCCATATTTTTTTAAGCTCTTCAGGATCATAAAGCAATTCTTCTTTTCTCGTATTAGAGCGTTTAATGTCAATTGCAGGATAAACCCTTCTCTGAAATAAATTCCTGTCTAGAGTTAACTCCATGTTGCCCGTACCCTTAAATTCTTCAAAAATAACGTCATCCATACGAGAACCCGTTTCAATTAGAGCCGTAGCTATAATAGTTAAGCTTCCCCCATCCTCAATGCTCCTCGCTGCTCCAAAAAACCTTTTTGGCTTTTCTATAGAGGCAGCATCAACACCACCGGAAAGAATTCTGCCCGAGTGAGGCACGACCGAATTATAGGCTCTAGCTAGACGAGTTATACTGTCTAATAATATCACAACATCCTTCTTTCTTTCAACTAATCTTTTTGCCTTTTCCAAAACCATCTCAGCCACCTGCACATGCCTGGCCGGCGGCTCATCAAAGGTTGAGCTTATCACCTCACCTTTAACTGACCTCTGCATATCAGTTACCTCTTCGGGTCTTTCGTCTATTAGCAACACCATCATAACCGCTTCAGGGTAATTCTCTGATATACTATTGGCAAACTTCTGCATTAGAACCGTTTTGCCGCTATAAGGCGGTGCTACAATTAACCCCCTCTGCCCTTTACCAACAGGGGTTAGCAGGTCCATAATCCTCATAGATATCTCTTCAGGTTTTGTTTCAAGAATAAATCTCTGCTCAGGATAAAGAGGTGTGAGATTATCAAAAAGTATTTTTTCTTTTGATTTTTCAGGCGCCTCAAAATCAACTGCTTCCACTCTTAAAAGAGCAAAGTATTTTTCTCCTTCTTTTGGCGGACGTATTTGACCGCTAACAACATCACCTGTCTTTAAGGCGAATTTCTTTATCTGCGAAGGTGACACATAAATATCATCTGGGCACGGCAGATAATTATAGTTTGGCGACCTTAGGAAACCAAATCCATCTGGTAAAACTTCCAAAACTCCTTCGCCAAACATATTACCCTCTTTTTCAGCACTCGCCTGCAAAACTTTATATATCATCTCCTGCTTTTTTAGATTACTAGCACCTTCAACATCCAAATCGTGGGCAAGCTTAGTTAGCTCAGCCATTTTCATTTTTTTTAACTTTTCAATATCAACTTCTTGCTTTTGCTTCGTTACCTGCTTTGCTACCATGTTCTACTCCTTAATGAGCACATTATTTATGTCATCCTTTGGATGTCATAAATGATTTGTGCGAATTAATCCCCCATTCTTTGATTTCCAAAGAATGTAGAGGGGATATAGTTAAATTTAGTCTCCTTGTTACTCGTTTTAATTCATTCTTCATTTATTTTTTTCAATATTTCTTTTACTTGACTTCTAACATTTCCCAAACTACTATTATTATCTATAACAAAATCTCCACATTCCTCCTTTTTTGATAATTCCAATTGAGATTCTATCCTCTTCAATGTATCTTCTCGCAAATAACCGTCTTGCAAAGCTCTAGCTATCTGCACATTACGGTCAGCCGATACAACAATAACTTTATCAACCAAATATACCATATCAGCCTCATAAAGAAGTGGTATTTCAATTGCTACCAAAGCATCTGGATTTCTCTTTTTAATATCTTGAAGTGAATTTTTTATATTTCTAGCTACCAACGGATGAATTAAATCATTTAACCACCTAAGCTCATCACGATTACCAAATACAACCTGAGCCAGCTTATCTCTATTAATAACATTATTTTCAACTATATCTGGCGAACCTTTAAAATGGGTTTCTATTTTTTTAATTACATCTTTGGTCTTCAATAACTCATGCGCTATCTTATCAGCGTCTATAATTTCAGCTCCCAAATTTTTTAAAATATTTAAAGCTGTTGTTTTGCCTGTTTTGAAACTACCCGTAATACCAATTATTTTCATTTTATCCCTTAACACTCAGCCCAATTTTTGCCAATACTTAAGTCAGCTATAATAGGAACATCCAGCTTAACTACATTTTCCATTTCATCTTTTACCATTTTCTTCAATTGTTCAATATCATTGTTTTCCACTTCAAAAATCAATTCATCATGAATTTGTAAAACCATTTTTGATTTCATACTTTTATTAATAAGCTTATGATAAATATTAATCATGGCTATCTTCATCAAATCACTAGCTGTACCTTGCACCGGCATATTAATCGCTATTCTTTTTCCAAAGTTTACTTGTTGAATATTGCTGCTCTTTATCTGAGGAATATAGCGCCTCCTACCAAACAAAGTCTTAACATATCCTTCTGCTTTGGCTTCTTTAATCATCATATCAATATATGCTTTTACCTCGGGATACCTCTTAAAATAATTATCAATAAATTCCTTAGCTTCCTTTATACTAATGTGCAAGTCTCTTGATAAACCAAATGCACTTACTCCATAGATAACAGAAAAATTAACTGTTTTCGCCATGCTTCTCATTTTAGGTGTTACATCTTTTAAATCTACATCATATACAAGACTAGCCGTATAAGAGTGAACATCCAAATTTTCCCTGAAAGCCTTTTCTAAAACCTTATCATGTGATAAATGAGCTAAAACTCTTAATTCAATTTGCGAATAATCAGCTGATAGAAATGAATAATCATTCTCTGAAGGAATAAATGCTTCCCTTATTCTCTTACCTAAATCGCTTCTGATCGGGATATTTTGCAAATTGGGATTCGACGAACTTAAACGTCCAGTTTGAGTAACAGTTTGATTATAGGAAGTATGAATTTTACCTGTCTTAGGATTTTTTAGGCTACATAAGGCATCAGTATATGTTGACTGAATCTTAGCCAACTCCCTATATTTTAATATAAACCCAGGCAACTCATGCTCATCGGATAACTTTTCTAAAACCTCTACATCCGTAGAAGCACCTGTTTTTGTCTTTTTAATGATTGGTAATTTAAGCTTATCAAAAAGAATGCCACTCAATTGCTTAGGTGAATTTATGTTAAATTCTACGCCTGCTGTCTTTATTATCTTGGTCTTAATTTTACCTATGGATACAGCTAAATCTTTTGAAAGCTTCTTTAGTTTCTCTTCATTAATAGAAACTCCATTTATTTCCATAGAAGCTAATACTTCAATTAAGGGCATCTCGATTTCTCCATATAGCTTCCATAGGCTCATTTTTATTAATTTATCTTTAAGTACTTCATGAAGCCTATAAGTAATATCGGCGTCCTCACAAGCATACTCAACTAATTCTGCGAGAGGAACTTCCGTTATAGCGTTTTCTTTCTTTTTATCTTTTTTAACTAACTCCGAATAGGTAATCATTTTATGCCCTAGATGTTCTAAGCTGATGTCATCTAAGTTATGGTTAGCCTTAGATGGATTAAGCACATATGAAGCAACCATGGTATCAAAATAAATACCCTTCAACTCAATGCCATAACGTTTTAATATAATATATTCATATTTAATATTTTGACCAACTTTTTTTATATTCTTATCCTCCAAAACATCCTTCAATAAACCCATAGCTTCTTTTACATTTATTGCCCCCTTGGGCCTATAATCACCATGAGCCAGAGAAAGATAGCAAGCATTATCTTCTTTATAGCTAAAGGCAATTCCTACGGGCACCGCCATGTGGGGATTAGGACTATCAGTCTCAAAATCAAAAGAAAGAAGCTTCTGTTTTTTCAACTGCACAATAAACTTCTTTAAATCATTTACCCCTTGAAGCAGTATATACTTAGTTTTATTTTTTGTTTCAGGAGCAAAAGTCTTTAAAAGATTTCTGAACTCTAATTCTTTATATATTTCAAAGAGCTTATTATTGTCCGGTTTTTTTATTTGCAAATCTTCAATATTTATTTTTAATGGTACATTTTTATTAATAGTAACCAATTCTTTAGACAGTAAAGCATTGTCCTTATTTTTTATGATCAGTTCTGCAATACGTTTGTTTTCTATTCCATCAGCATTCTTAATAAGATTATCAACTGATGCATATTCATTGATTAAACCAAGAGCAGTTTTGGGGCCTATCCCGGGCACCCCCGGCACATTATCTGTTTTATCACCAGTTAAAGCCATTACTTCAATAACTTTATTGGGTTCTACTCCAAATTTCCCCTTAACACCCTCTACATCATAGATCTGCCCATCTTTATTAGTGTTGTACATTTTAACTTCATCATCAATTAACTGCATAATATCCTTATCGCCGGTAGCAATAAACACATCTATATTATTTTTTTTAAGTTTCTCTGTGATTGTAGCAATAATATCCTCACCTTCATAACCAGCTAATTCATAAATAGGTATGCCATAACCGCTTAAAACATCTTTTATGACAGGCAATTGACTACTTAATTCATCCGGCATTGGAGGCCTATTAGCTTTATAATCTTTATACTGTTGATGTCTGAAAGTTTTTGCCTTCACATCAAAAGCCACAGCTAAATAATCAGGTGACTCACTTTCAATAATTTTATTAAGCATCATCACAAAGCCATAGATTGCATTTGTAGGCCTGCCACTTGAATTACTCAGGGACTTAATGGCATAATGTGCTCTATAACAAAAAGAAGTTCCATCTAAGAGAAATGCTTTTTTTCTATGCATATTAATATTTAGTTTGAATATATTTAATCCAGTATTTTTCCAAATCTGATATACCATTTTTAAACTTTGGATGATATGTTTCTTTAAGAGCTTGATCAACGCTTTTCCCGTGTCTTATTTTTAAAATAAAATTTCCATACAAAGAAGCTATTTGTTGCTTTCTAAGATAACCAATAATACTAGCTGATTCTGCATAAAAAAGATTTTTCTTCTCCTGCTTGCTGGGGTAATTTTTAATATAAAAGAGTTCATCAAAATGAATATAAACCCCTTCATCAACTGAGTTCTTCAAATATCCCCTAACATACCCATTATCCCAATCATCCTCTTCATATTGAGCCATACCTTCATCTAGCCACAAGGGTATCTTCTCTCTAGGGATTAATAAATGAAATATCAAATGAGTAATCTCATGCGGCAATGTATTCTCAATAAGCTTTGGAGCACCTTTATAAATAAATAATCTGGGCGGGTCATCCATTGCGCATCCACCTGACCATGTAGGAGCACCAGATAGCCTTATGTAATCATCCCTGTTTTCAAATAAATATATACGACATTTACTTTTTTTCTCCCAAGGCCGAAAACCATCTATTGCAAAATGCCTAATTATTTTTTTATAACAAAACTCTGCTTTCCAACTGACTTTGTTAGCATAAGACTTATCATTATGGTAAATAATGAAATGCATCCTTTGGAGCGTTTGCGGTAAATTTTTTTTTATCTCTTTGTGCTCCTGCGCATAGCAGAAACCTATATTTAAAAAAATTATAAAAATAATACTGCAACTAATCAATTTTGGTTTATTAAGCTGCAAAATTAATAATTCTCCTTTATATAATTAATCCAATCATTCTCAAGTTCATCAATATTTTTTATCTTTGCATGGTATACACTTTTAAGTAAATCCTGCATGTTCTCTTTCTTGAACACACTTTTTTTAGATAATGATAAAAACTTAGAGCCTCCATAGGTATCAATTAAATATTCTACTAAACTTGGACTCTGAGCATAAAAAAGAGATAACTCATTGTCTGCCGAGGGATAATTTGACATATTTATTAATTCTACTAGTGACATAAATGTATCTTCTTTAAGAGCATTTTTACATACATATTTATAATTACTCTTCTTCTGCATATAAACAGCCATGCCTTCATCTATCCAAAGCGGCATGGGTCTTACCCTTTTCTCTTCTATCATAGATCCATATACAAATTCAGCAAATATAGCGTGCGTAAGTTCGTGGGGCAATATCGCACTAATAAAATAACTATCAACATAACCACAAACCACAGGATAACCATAACTATAGTATCTTCTTGGTAAATGACATCCAGCTGACCAATCAGGAACATTTATGCCGGCAGCCTGCAACGAAGTTAAATAATTCTTCTGGTCACTATAAACATAAATACGACATTTCTTATCAAGCATTCCCCCATACCTCAGGCGCTTGAGTAATTCTTTGTAATACTTCTCAGAGATGAGACAAACCTTTTTTGCTTTATCCTTATCAGGTGCATATACCTCAAAGTTCATAGAACGATAACTACCAGGCAATCCTTCATTTAAACTATTAAAGGCAAGTGCAGTATGAGTTATAAGCAGAATTACTATTAAGACTATTGCTTTCTTAAATAAAATCATTATTTTAATCTATATAAACATTTTCTAAAAAGGGGAGTTGAGATGATACCTAGTTTTTATAATTTTTTAGGGATTTAAAAAGGTTAGCTATTTCGATGCAGAATCATTTTACCTTAACGGCTGTACCATAACCAAAAAGATATCCGTAAGCTTCCATATAACCGACACCAACAACACAATCAGCGTCAATTTTTTTGGCCTCCTCTACTAACATTTCATTAATTTTATCAAGGTTTGGTTGCCCTGTTCTTACATGAATAAGTCCTTTAATAATATATGGCTTATGCAAGTCACAGGTAGTAAGTTTTATTTTAGCATCATCCTCAGCAGCCACAGCCTCTCTGATTATACCTGAGAAACCAACTACTAAAACAATCACTAAACAAATAAGAAATCTTAAATGTATATTTTTCATTATTTGACTTCCTTACCCGCAGCATCTATTATTGTCGCTTTTAAAAATATAATTAAATTAGTCTTTTCTTTTTCTTCATACTTATATTTAAATAAGTTTCCTAATAAAGGAATATTACCCAAAATAGGAACCTGACGATTTATAGTAACATCTTCTTCCTGCATAAGGCCACCGATAACAATAGTCTGTCCACTTCTTACAGCTACTGTAGTTTGAGTTGATCGAGTGTCAATGATAGGCCATCCCAAATAATCAGGAAACTGACTGCTATCTGAAAGAGACACTTTTCTTACAATTTTACTAACTTCGGGATGTAAATCTAGAGTTATAATGTTACCACCCTCAGCTACCGAAGGAGTTACCTCAAGAAATATACCAGTCTTCTTCTCTTCAATTTCATATGTTTGATACTGCCCAAAAGAACTGGCTCCTGTATCAGTCAAATTAACTTCTGAAGCATATGGTTGCGTAATAGCTAATTCTATATTGGCCATCTGCCCTGATAGAGTAGTAACTCTTGGAGCAGATAACAAACTAGCTTTATTATCAGATTCAAGAGCTCTTACATATGCATATAGCTCTGTTCCTGATAGAAATGACTTTCCAAACCACAATCCTAAACCTGCCGGATCTGCAGGAGCTCCCCATTCAGTACCGCTCCAAGGAGGAGTTGCCCACTCATCATAACGATAATCAAAGGTTTCCGCAGCATCGCTTTTACTAGAATCATAAGTTGATGGCCTTGTGGAAGCTGTAGGATTAACCAATAGATCATTTGCTAGCTGTGGTCCTTGTCCTATATAAAAATCATTCTTTTTTCTTCTTCTTTCGTCTCCACCCTGATACTGAGTATCACTTCTCGTGCCATACCACTCAATACCAAGTTCATTAAGGGCACCCTCTGATACCTCCATAAATCTAGCTTCTATGGATATTTGCCTCGGACCCACATCCCATTTCTCAAGAAGCTCTCTGATTAACCTATGATTAGAAGGTGTATCAGTTACAGTAAGCATGCCTGCCGCAGAATTTAAAACAATTTTCCTACCAGGTTGGTTTGGTAAAACCTGCTCTAAAAAGTATTTAACATTATCCGTATCCTGCGCTAGTGATGATCTTACTGGAATTAATACTAAGGACAAAGCAAATATTATAAAAATTATTTTTTTCATTATTTAATCTCTTGGCCTTCAGGTGAAATTAAAGTAGCTGTAATAAAAATAAGTAGATTATTTTTTTCTTTATTAACGTGTTTATATTTAAACATATTACCCAATAGTGGGATGCTTCCCAGTAAAGGAATACTTTTATTTATTATAGATTCTTCTTCGCGTATCATACCTCCGAGAATAATTGTTCTGCCACTTTGAGTAACTACTGTTGTCTGCGTAGAGCGAGTATCTATTGTCGGCCAACCTACTGAATCAGGTACACCAGGAACGCTGGATACAACTGGAACAACGGTTCCGTCAGGCAATAAATAATAATATGTCGTTGCAACCGAGGGTCGGATAGATTGCTGATCCAATAAAACATTTACCTCAGGATGCAAATCTAAAGTAACAAACTTGCTGCCGGAAGCAACATGTGGAGTTACCTCTAAAGAAATCCCAATAGTTTTTTCTTCAATAGTTGTTTTAATATTCCAAATTGGATCATCGGCAGTTCCCTGATTTTCAAGCTCAACTTTACTTACATAAGGAAATGTTCTAGTAACCTCCATGGTGGCCATTTGCCCCGCTAAAGTCATAACCTTAGGAGCTGAAAGTGTATTTGCTTTTCCCTTTTCTTCTAAAGCATGCAGGTAGGCTCTTAAGTAATTCCCATGATAACCAGTCTTACCAATAAAAAAGTCTGCTCCATGACCTTCTGTAGGAAAACCTTGATAGTTACCAGAAGAATCGTAAGATCCCCACTGTATACCATCAGCTGATGTCATATAATCTGTTGGATCTAACTGATTTCCAGTTACTGAATCATAAATATTATTAGCATCACCCACTGTCAAGCTATCAAATATTCTACCATCAGCTGCATCACCTGCTTGATACCAGTAAAACTCAGTACCCAATTCCTCTAAATTACTTACCTGAACCTCAACAAAACGAGCTTCAATCATAATCTGAGTAGGTCCTACATCAAACTCTTTAATAAGTTTTCTAATAAGTTTATGATTAGAAGGGGTATCAGTTACAGTTAGCATGCCAGAGGTTTTATCAAGAACAATTTTTCTGCCAGTTTGAGGAGGAAGAGCTTCATCTAAATATTCCTTAACTGTCATACCTTTCTGCGCATAACAAAGACTACTAAAACTTAATACTAACAGAACAACGACAAATATTTTTTTTATTATCATGGCCTTTTATAGGTTAGAAATCCTCATCGCTAAATTCATCATCCTCAGCACTAAATTGAGTAAGCTCAACATTTCTAGTGCTTCTTACTCCATATTTGAGTTTATAAGTTCTAACGACTAAGTTTTCACTGTTTATGGTCACTTTGTCTGAAATCCAGATATAAGTTGGTTCTACTTTATAAGCTAAATCTGTTGTTTTTAAAGCAATATCTAGTAAGTCAAGAAGTGGCATTGGAGTAACTGTAGTAAATGATACTGTCATGCTTTCAGGACCCGACGCTTCCTTAAGCGCACCTTCATCAAGAATAATATTTACACCTGTCAACTTAACTAATTCCCTAATAACATCTCTAACATCAGCATCACTTAGACTCAAAGCAGGAACAATATTTTCATTCATTCTAGATCTTAGTTTTTCCTGCGCCTCTTCTCTTTCCTGCTCCTCTACTTCTATGGCGCTAATTAATTCTTCTTCTGTTTCTTCTTCGTATGGCTCTGGAGGTAAATAGGCAGCATCAACGTCAAGCATAAGTTTTTGTTCATAAGCCTTTTTACGCAACATAATCAATTCTGCTTCAGTATTCATTTGTTTAATCTGGTCTTGCACATGCTGTGTTCCCGCCTTAGGACTGTTAATTCCATATACAGACCCTTCGCTTAAAACCTCATCAGCATAAGCAATGTATTCTTGCGCTTTTTCATAATAGGGAGAACCAACGGGTATCATTGACATTTCATCAATGCACTGCTGCATTTCACCTTTATTGTAGTAAGCCATACCCTTTTTATAATATTTTTTAGCTGATTTACGTAATTTTTCCAATGCCTTATTAAGGTAATCATTAGCTACGGCATTATTGGGATCAAGCTCGAGCGATAAATGAAACTGCTGGATAGCCTCATTATAGTGCCCTTTATTATAATAATAAATGCCTCGTTGATTTCGGCCATCTATTAATATTTCGTTTTCTTCCTGCTCCAGCTTTTTTTGAGTTGCTAGTTTTTTGGCTAAATCCGCAGCGCCTGTTTTGCCCTGTGAAAATGCCATATCATTTAAGGTAAAGACTATTACTATAGTTAAGCAAATTAATACTGTGAAATATTTAAAAAGCCTGAACATTTAGACTCTCCTTTTTTAAGTAGCTTAATCGCAACATCTTGTGTCCACACTTATGCTACTTCTCTACAATTAGTTTCTGGTTATAATTTTGATTAAATAATACCACACTATTAGGTGAAATGTCAAGTACTTTGAAATCATTTAGCATATCACCCAATTTTACCTTAACAGTTTTATGGGTTTTAGTTACGTAAAGTGCAGCTTCATAATTGTCGCTTAAGATCTTTTCTCCTAAAGGCAACCTATACTCAACACCGTCGGTATCTTTAATAAGTATATACTCATTGCACACTCGCTCAACCGCATAGCCATCAACCTCATCGCCTTTCTTAACAAAGTGAGACCTGCCGCTTACTTTCAACTGTCCCACAGTTCCTGAACTTGATTGTATAAAGCCTCTATACTCAACATCAAGATATATTTTACGAACTGCCTTTAATTCAAATGGAGGTATTTTGGGCGGCGGTTCAATAAATTTCAGAAAACCATTTCGAGACATATTTGATTCATAATTACTGAAATTATCAGCTTGCTTTAACTGCACTAATAAATTTTCATATCCTTCAACGCCCTCAATTTCTTTAGGAGGAGAATTAAATTTTAGTTTAGCCATTTGGTTTTTAATGGTCTTATCTTTAATGTAAATACCACCTTGATATATTACGATAACAACTAACGAAATAACTATCAAGACACCAAAAATTATTTTTTCTATATTAGATAATAAAGGATTACTTTTCATCGTTCTCCATAAACACTATACATGAAATAACAAAACTTGCATTTACTTTTTCTTTAAAATCTTCTGACTGCACAATATTTAACTCTTCCGTGATAAAAATATACTCTGAGCTTGATATCCGATATAGTAGATCCACCAAATTTCCTACCGATGAAATCGTACTTATTTTTACGGGAAAAACTCTGTAATCAATATTGCCTCGTGTCGTTTTAAGCTCATTATCCTTATAGGATAAAAATTCAACCGAAGATAGGGTCTCAATATGACTGAGGCACATTAATTCCACTGCCTCCTCAATAATATCTAATTCCTTAGTTAAATTCGGGACCTCAAGCTCCGTAGGTATCTTAGTTTCATACTCTCTAAAACCAAAAGATATAGCCTCTTCTTTCAATTCAAGCTGATTAGCATAAACCTTTTTTCGCATTTCCTTTTGCTTTTCAAAAATCTTCTCCTTAAATTTCAAAGGTTCAATCAGATCTTTGGGCATAAAAGACGAAGGCTTATCATTTAGAAGACCAGCTTCAACATATATATTATCAAGAGATTTCTCCTTTTTTGTCAGATAATCTATCCATGCTAAAGTCGGTGCTGCATCTTTTGTCATTCTAAAGTTATCTATACGCTGTATTTCTTCGACTATCTTACCTTCCAAAGAATATTTCTTTGCAAGACTAGAAGCAAAATTAACACCAGCAACAATGACTACTAGCAACAATCCAGCCGTAACCATAAAAAAAGCTAGATTTTTCTGGAGTAATTCTCTAAAAAATTTCATTTTATTATCTTGTATTTCCCGTTATAAGTTCTTCTTTAAAGGAAAAACTTGATGTTGGTTTGTTGAGAGTAAGCTTTATAGTAAATATGATGTTATAAGATTCACCCAGTTCTTCTTCAGTTGACGGCCTATCCGCACGTAAAGTTTCAACTCCTGAGAAATATCCCAGATCAAGAAGTTTTTCTCTAAAACTCTTAATCGTATCAAAAGGACCCGTTGTCTTACCTTCTAAAATAATGACATTGGGTTCCTTTAATTCAGTGTTGAATCCAATTAACCAAGTGTCTTCTGGTAATGAACCGTTTATCTTTGATAATAAATTCACCCAAGTTTTTTTACTTTCAGCGATATCTCCTAGAAAGTTTAATTTTAATTCCACAGCTTCAATACCACTTTGCAATTCATTTATCGTTACCTGATTGTCTCGGTGTTTATCCATCTCAAGAGATAAGGCTTTTGAATTAGCCTCACTTGAATTTATTGCCTGCAAATTACATAAACTAAGCATAGCAAAAATACCAAGAGCAATTAATTCAGAACTAATAATGTAAACTTTTTTCTTAGAAAAATCCTTTAGTTTTCTTTGATCATCTGAAATTAGATTCAAATTAATAGTTGGCGTTTCTACTCCCAAGAGAGCTAAGCCCATAGCTACAGCTAGGCGATCATCAATGTCGTCAATGTTAGCCTTAATATATTTATTTGTAACCAAGTTTTTAAAAAGGTTAGCTTTTTCAGTTTCTATCTTTAAGTTATCTTTAAAAAATCTTTCAATATGGCGTATTTTAGAACCGCCACCAGTCAAAATAACTTTTTCAAAAACTGCTTCTTTATCAAATTGAGATTTGTAATAACTAATCGAGCGTGAAACCTCTGATAAAAGTTCGGTCAATACAGGATTAATTGCTTTCGAGAGCACATCCGACCTAGGAGTTAATTCTTCATCCCCGGTAGCACCCACTAAAGTAATGCCTTCCTTTCGCTTTAAAGCCTCAGCTTCATGTGGCTTCAGAGCCAAACCCTCACCTATAACCCTAGTAAACTCAGCTCCACCTATAGGTATGCTCCTTATCCATAATTGCCTACCCTTAGCGATAATAACGCTGGTTACACTTGCTCCTACATCCAAAAGAACAGTTTTATCATCAATTTCTTTATTAAAATTGACTATATTATAAAAAGCTACTGGTGCAGGCTGTACAGAAACTACTTCAGCTCCCTTAATTGTACTTATCTGACGATATAGATCATCTATAATATCTTTTTTGACAGCTGCGAGGAATACTTCTAGCTGAGCACTTTTTGGCATTTTAAATAGTTGGTAATCCCAAACAACTTTATCTATGGGGAAGGGTATCTGTTGTTGAGCTTCATATTTAATTACTTGTTCGATCTTTTTTTGAGATATCTTAGGAAGTTTTGTGTAACGTGTAAATACAGATTGACCTGAAACGGATATAGCTATTTTGCAAGCACCTATACGCTCACTTTTAAAAAGTGCAGCTACAGCCGCAGAAAGAGATACACCATCTTGTAATTCAACTACTCGGGCTTTTTCAAGCTGTATTTTATTGCGGACTTTCTTAAATTTTATCAGTTTGACCGCGCTGTTGCCTATATCCAGCCCTATTAAATTCTTTATTGCCATCTGCTCGTCTAATCTCCGATTGTTATTTACTAATATAAATCACTGTAATTATACAATATAATCTTTTATTAATCAACATATAAATTGGATTATTAGAAAAAAGTGTATTACCTGCTTAGAATTTTACATTCTTGCATACGATTAGCAGCTTCTTCTTTTAAATCACTGCTTGTAGTAAAATAATAAACAATAGAATAACAATAATAGCCTATATTTGCAGACTCCTGCCTTTCCTTACCTCTCTTTTTTTTAGCTTGTAAATAATACTTATGCCCTAATTTAAGATAATAATTACACGCATCCACAATCTTTTTCTGGTCACTAATTTTCTCCATATTCCAACAGATATCCGAAACCTCTCCAGAAGATCTAGGTGCTACATAGCTTATAATTGTTTTATTAGCTAATTTATCCACTCGTGATGCAGAATAATTCTTTATATATCCTGTAGCTACTTCGGTCAGCATTGCATAACAGCGTTGAGCCTGAGCATAATAACTCTGTCTTTGATTTTCCGCTACTTCTTCAGCTCTCTCCTCAAACATTCTGGCCTTGTCAAAACATTTTTGCAAATAAGCTTCTTTTAATTCACTGGATTCAAGATGTTCCAAAGTGCCTCTCATCTGAGAAGAAAAAGTAGCCACCTCAGGTAAATTATTTTTTTTATTGAGGATTTCCATAGCTCTTTCCTGGCCCCATATTATAATCAATATATCTTCTGCCTGACTTGTGTAGTCTGTATCGGGATATCGACTCAAAAGTTTTAAAATAGTATTTTCCGTCTCTAGATATTGATTATATTTCATATCTCCTTGGGCATAAGCAAATATAATTTCAGCATTAATATTATCAATGTATTTTAACTTCTTATCTATTTTTTCGCCTAAAGCGGGATTAATTTCCTTTGCTTTTTTAAGATGTTCTTCAGCTAATTGATATAATGTTTTTTTCAAGCACCAGACACCTAAATCATACTGTTTGTCTGCATTATTTAAATCAATATTATTTAGTCTTTGCTGATATATATCGTAAT
This sequence comes from Candidatus Kappaea frigidicola, assembly GCA_030765555.1. Classification (GTDB taxonomy): domain Bacteria; phylum Omnitrophota; class Gorgyraeia; order JAGLLT01; family JAGLLT01; genus Kappaea; species Kappaea frigidicola. Next base: position 2,945 of record JAVCCI010000066.1, on the reverse strand, counting down.
CTGAATATAGTTTATCATCAGAAATTTCTTTTTCAATTATTTCCTTCACCCAATTTTTAGGAACTTGGCACTTTCCGCCACCTTTAAGTTTCACAATATAATTTGCATGATTTTCTCCAATTATATACCCTTCAAATATGCGGTTTGAATTATTCAATTTAATAATATCCGCAGAAACAGAAGGGGTCATAAAAAAAAGTAGCGCAATTAAAAAAACCTTTCCATAATTTACTATAAACATACCTTCATGTTTCCTTTCAGCACTTAATTATCCATATAAGCGTAATAAATAGTGTTGGGTGATATTATATAGGTAATAATTATGTCTTCCAATATAGGTGTTTCACTATAATTATCATCTTCAGATGCTAAAGTTATTTTAAATCTACATCTATCAGAGGTAGAATTAACTGAACCTCCATTAATTATAAGCGAATATCCACTTCCAGCATTAATTTCAGTGCTCACTGTTTCATTAAGAGAATTCGCTGAAATTGGTATCGTTTTATTCCAAAGAACACAACCCCAATCAACAACACCTTCGTCGGGCTCATACCAATAAGACTCATAGTAACCCGAAGGAACAATTAGCCTTATCTCATCCCAAAGATATTGATGCTGATGATGCTGTAGCAATAAATAACTATTTGTTGTATTCCATTCATTAGAGCCTGTGTTGCCTCTTGCAAGAAGTCCATACCTATCAAAATACATATTACTACTTTGGTGTATAGGAATAAGTATATAATCTTGACTTACAGCAGCTTGCGGCATACTACTAAAAAAACTTCCATCATCATAATCATAGTAATTATGAAAGGTGTCTGTCGGAGCTATATAAACTCTATAATTAGGAGTAAAATCAGAACTTACTACGAGCTTATAAGTAGCTTCTTCAGGCATAGTTCCATGGTATTCATCATGAAACTCATCATCATGCCAATTAGTATAATGAGCTGTAGCACAAGGAGTTATTCCATATAAAACCTGTCCAGTATTGTATACTCGTATTTGATTCTTGCCGTCATTCAATGCTAGATATACCATAGAGTCAAGATAATCTTTTCCAAAAATTTCGTACGACACTGGATCTAGTGCAACTGTTGATCCAGACACTGTAACATCTTTTGGATTTGGATAGTAATATCCAAAACGATGCAAACACAACTTGGCTCTCATTAAGGTACCTCTTTGAAATTCAATAGCACATCCATCTTCATAACCAGTTCCGCCAATCCTAAAGGTATTTTCCGCATGTCCTCGAAATGAAAACTCATCGTTAATTAGCCATCCTTGAGTATCTTCTAGCTTAAACTTAGCCCAGCAGTTCCCTTCTGTTGTATTAATGGCTCCATAGAGTTCGTTATCACCATCAGAATTATCATCAGAAATTATCATAGGATATTTTGCCTCTTCAATATTTGTCCAGTTTTTCCAGCTCCAGCCTTCTTTATTCTCATTATCATTGTCCTCATCAAAATTATCCCAGTAACCAAGCTTTAGGGCATCAGATAATGTATCATATCCAGAAGCATACGAAGACCCATTATCCTGTGTTGAATTTATAGGGCAACTATCCATCCAGTTAACCATATGCACTGTTGGCACATCTAATACCCCATTACCATTAGTATCTTCATCGATATCTAATGTTAGGTTATAATTAGCATCTTCTCCCCGGAAGTCTTCTTTAGTGGTGTAGTAGATGGTTTTAAAGATTTGGACTACTGTATTAATGGTTCTCTGGGCAGCTATATTATTTTGATTAGATGTTTCATAGATTTTACCAGTAGAAGTTATCTCATAGTAGCCTCCTGAAAAAAAACAGAATTCAGTGGTGTTATTAGCTGGTTTCAATCTATTGGGATTAGCGTTATTCTTAATGATATCTTTATCAGTGCTACTTAAAGAAGTTGAGTCAATAACATTATCAAAATCAGTCCAGAGATAGAAGGGGTCTAAGCCAGTTATAGCACTATTTAAAGCTGTATAAGCTGTATTAACAGAGGCATCTGATAAACCGGTTCCTTTTAAGACAGCCTTAACGATAACTTCATCTGCAGTGTTAATATTAATCGGGCTTCTATTATTACAAGAGGGATCTATCCAGGAGATAATTGTAATATAATTCTTTAAGTTGTTATAAGTGCCCTCACCTATTCCGGCAACTTTCATGATTTCTTTTTTAGTCTGAAATGGGCGGGCTGCTATAATGGCAGCAGCCAAGGCAGCGTCTATACCGGGAAGCTCTACTAAAAGATCCGCTGAGGCATTATTAATATTCACTTGTCTCTGGCAGTCAATGACGCAGACATTATACCTGCCTAAGCCGCCCAATAAAGTGTTGTCCCAAAAGGCAATGCCATTCCCAGGATTTTCATCTTTGGTATTTGAATTCGGACTGTACCAGTCGTCGCCATTATCATCAATGAATTCGCTTTTTACATCTTTCTTAATTTCACCAATAGCCCTCTGGATACCGGCATCGGCGAGTTTGGAAGCTTTTTGCAAATCCGATGAAGATATAACACCGACCAACTCGTACTTAAAAGATATAATAATTCCTATACTGATAATAACTAAAACAGCAATTATGCCGATTGTTGCCGCTACGGCAATACCTTTTTTCTTTTTTAAATTTATTAACATGTTTACCGCCTTAGATTTTTTATAATTTTTTCTTCATAGTCATTAATACCATATTTACCATATAACTTCTTGATTATATGAAGGGGGCTTTCGAAATTACCAGAACGGCAACCGCCGGAATAAGCGCGTATATTTTATTTTTTTGCGATAGTATTTTTTTACCGCGCCCGCCGCGTATTTAAATAATATACTTTATCTTAATGGGTCGGAATATAAACAGTAGTTTCAAAAGTCTTACTAAATCTAGCTTGTTTATCTTCAGCATCAATTGTAATCTTAATTGCTTGAGGTAAATA
>JAVCCI010000014.1 GCA_030765555.1 Candidatus Kappaea frigidicola | reverse complement strand
TACGATTATTCGTTAAATGGATATTATTTTATAACCGTTTGTTCAATGGATAGAAAAAATATATTTGGTGAAATAATAAACAATGAAAATTCTGTAGGGGCCAACGGCTGTTGGCCCGATAATAATGATATAAAAATAAAATTGAATAGATTTGGTTTAATTGTTGATGAAGAATTAAAAAATACGGAAAACATACGACATGAAATAAAATTGGGCCAATATGCGATAATGCCTAATCATTTGAATTGTATAATTATAATAAATCGGGCGGCCAGCCAGCCGCCCCTACAGATAACATCTTCGAAGAACTACCACCTATTCCTACGAAGCCTTGGCGAAGTAGAATGGTGGAGCTGAGGGGGCTCGAACCCCTGACCCCCACGCTGCCAGCGTGGTGCTCTCCCAGCTGAGCTACAGCCCCGCTAATATTTAGATAAACTCAATATAAGTTCGGGCAAATCTGCAAAAAATAACTATAACATCCATTTTCTGGATTGTCAACGATTTTTGATAAAGGCGTCTTTTTTAAACTTGACGATTTCTAATTCTGTATGTTAAGATAATTTTAATTGTTCTTAAGTTGTTTTAAATTTAAAACGTTTGCATAAACAGTGATTTAGGTTTTTTAAAATTCAATAGTGGAAGGTTGATAATTTGATGCAAGAGAAGTATTCTCATAAACTAACAGATAAAAAATGGCAAGAGTATTGGCGGGATGCAAAGCTCATGAGTATGGATGAAACCTCCCAAAAGCCGAAATACTATTGTCTTATGATGTTTCCTTATCCATCAGCTGCATTGCATGTTGGTCATGGCCGCAATTATATAATTGGAGATGCAGTAGCTAGGTATATGAAAATGAAAGGTTATAATGTTCTTACTCCTATGGGTTGGGATGCTTTTGGTCTACCTGCAGAAAACGCAGCTATCAAAAACGGAGTGCACCCTAAGGAATTGACTTTCAATAACATAACTACAATGAAAAGTCAGCTTGAAGAATGGGGTGTACTATATGATTGGGATAGAGAAGTAGCATCTTGTAACCCAGATTACTACAAGTGGACCCAGTGGCTTTTTTTGAAATTATATGAAAAAGGATTGGCTTATAAAAAAGAAGCTGCTGTAAATTGGTGCCCTGGATGTCAAACAGTTTTGGCTAACGAGCAGGTTGTAAATGGAGCTTGTGAAAGATGTTCTTCAGAAGTTCAACAAAAGAAGTTGAAACAGTGGTTTTTTAAGATAACGGATTATGCCCAAAAACTTCTAGATGATATTCAATTGCTTGATGGTTGGCCGCAGAGGGTTAAGACGATGCAGGCTAATTGGATTGGCCGCTCTGAAGGTGCTTATATTGATTTTAAGGTTAATGGTTTAGATAAAACATTGACTTGTTTTACAACCAGGCCAGACACTATTTTTGGAGCTACGTATATGGTTGTAGCTCCTGAGCATCATTATGTTGAAGAGATATTAAAAATATCTGAAAATAAAGATAAGGTACTTAAGTTTTTAGAAAAGATAAAAGGTCAAAGCAGTTTTCAGCGGCAGTCAGAACAGGTTGAAAAAGAAGGCGTTTTCAGCGGCCTATATGTAATTAATCCAGTTAATAAAGATAAGATTCCATTGTGGATTGCAAACTATGTTATTTATGGATACGGAACTGGTTCTATGATGGCTGTTCCGGCGCACGATCAGAGGGATTTTGATTTTGCTAAAAAATATAATTTAGATATAAAGTTAGTCATAGATAATCCTAAAGATACTCTTAATGGTCCATCCATGAAAGAGGCTTACGAAGATATTGGAGTTTTGGTTAACTCGGGTAAATTTGATGGCATATCTTCAAGCGAAGCAAAAACTGCAATAACTTCTTGGATGCAGGATAATAATATGGGTAAAAAAGCTATAACCTATAAGCTTCGTGACTGGCTTATTTCAAGACAAAGGTATTGGGGTGCACCTATTCCAATTATTTATTGTGAAAAATGTGGAATTGTTCCTGTAAAAGAAAAAGATTTACCTGTTGAGCTTCCAGCCGATGTTGAATTTAAGCCTACTGGCGTATCTCCTCTTGAAGATAAAAAAGAGTTTATTGAAGCAACTTGTCCTAAGTGCGGAGGTGTAGCCAGGAGAGAAGTTGACACCATGGATACTTTTGTTGATTCTAGTTGGTACTATTTACGATACTTATCTCCCAAAAATGAAAAAGTAGCTTTTGAAAAGCAGTTAGTTGATAAATGGTTACCGGTAGATCAGTATATAGGTGGTGTAGAGCATGCTATCTTGCATCTTCTATATTCAAGGTTTATAACTAAGGTATTGTTTGATATAAAAGCAGTTGGTTTTAAGGAGCCGTTTGCAAATCTCTTTACGCAGGGCATGATCATAAAAGATGGTGCCAAGATGTCTAAATCTAAAGGTAATGTTGTTAGTCCTGATAAATTAATTGAACAATATGGAGCAGATACAGTCAGAGTTTACACTTTATTTATTGGCCCCCCAGAGAAAGATGCTGAATGGAATGATCGAGCTGTCGAGGGAGCGTGGAGATTTTTAAATAAAGTCTGGCGATTGATGCATCAGACCACTCAAGAAGGTAATTTTTATATTACAGATGACGAGTTGATTGTGAAGCTTACTGTAAAGACTAACGAAGTTATAAAAAAAGTTACATTTGACATAGAAAATTCCTTTCATTTCAATACAGTCATAAGCTCAATAATGGAATTAGTTAATGTAGCTAAGGAAGTAGTTGATAAACAACTTGAAAGCAATAGCCTTAAGGGAAAAGTGGAGTCTAAGAGTCCATATGATGTTAAGGAAACTCTTGAGGTTATATGTTTACTCTTATCACCATTGGCTCCGCATATTTGCGAAGAGATGTGGCGCAATCTCGGGCATAGTAAAAGCATATTTTTGCATCCTTGGCCTAAACATAATGAGAAGGTTTTAAGTCAAGGGCAAATGGAAATTATTGTTCAAATTAACGGCAAGCTACGTTCTCGCATTAATCTTGATAAGGGTATAAGCGAGGAGCAGATCAAGGCGGCAGTTTTAGAAGATGAGAAAGTAAAAAATCTTATTGCCAATGCCACTATAAAAAAAGTTATAGTTGTTGCAGGAAAACTTATTAACATCGTAGTAAATTGATTTTGATGACCTTAATAGAAAATGTTTTTAAACTAGGCGTAAATGTTGTTGTTTATGTCCTTTCAAATAAGTAAACTTCTATGATTAATTTTACTAGAGAAGAAAAAACAGCCCTTTTATTTATAATTATTTGCTTCCTTTTAGGAATCTTTATTTCCCACCTTAAACAATACCATCTTTTAGATTTCATTAGTTTTGATAATAAGCTAGAGCAAGCGAATGCTTCAGATAATATAGATAAGCTTATTAAGCAAACAAAAACTGTAAACGTTAATACTGCTTCAATAGAAGAATTAACTTTTTTACCTGGCATAGGCGTGTCTACAGCTGAAAAAATAATAATTTATCGCAAGGAACATGGTCTTTTTCATTCACCAGATGATTTGAAGTCAATAAAGGGAATAGGTGATAGAAAAGTAGAAAAATTAAAGGACTTTGTAATTTTTTAAAATGGCAACGGAAGAGACTAAAGAAAATTTAAAAAAAATAAATAAGCCTTTTTTCTTTATAGGCCTCTTTTTAATTGCAGGCATTATTATAAGATATTATTTATATATTGATACGCGATTATTATACTTTTTTTGTTTAGTATTTCTCATTTTATCTATTGTCTTTGTTGATAAGAGATTTTTTTATTTTCTATTTGTGATTTTGTGTATTTTTGTAGGCGCATTAAGATATGATGTAGCTTCAGTGGTTACTGATGATAATATAAGCAACATTATAAAGTCCCAAAAAGATATAGCAATAATTGGTTATGTGGCTGAAGCTCCAGTTTTTAGTACAGATCGTTGGGGCAGAGAAAGATGTAGTTTTAATTTTAAGGTTAGCCAACTATTAAATAAGAGTCATCTTGAAGATGCATTTGGTCAAGTAAAAGTATACAGTGTTAATCCCTTAAATAAGCACCTTGAATATGGGCATGCCCATGTCCTTGAGGGTGACTTTAAGCAAATAATCTCACTTGAAAGCGATATGTCCAAGAGCTATCAAGCATATCTTAAAAGCCGCCACATTGACGGATTTTTTTATATAAATAAAGGAGATGTTGTTTTAAAGCTTGATAAAAAACCAAGAATTAACATATTGTATTCTTGGTCGATGAGTTTAAGGAAAAAACTGATCAGTAGATATAAGCAGCTTTTGCCTGAGCCTTATAGTGGTTTACTGGGAGCTTTGATTTTAGGTGAAAGAACAGAGATAAATAAAAATATTTTTGATTATTTTATATCTTCCGGCTCAGTACATGTTTTAGCTATTAGTGGTCTCCATGTTGGCATAATAGTCCTTTTTCTCATTTTCATCGTCAAGCTTTTTGGTTTTAGTCGCACCCAGGCTTCGATAATATGTATAGTCTTTCTTGTGTTCTATTGTTTTTTAAGTGGCGCAAGAGTTTCTGTAATTAGAGCTTCAATTATGGCGAGCATTATTTTAGGTGGATGGGTAATAAAAAGAGATTCTGATATATATAATAGCCTTGGCTTAGCAGCCCTTCTAATATTAGTGTTTAATCCCTATTATTTATTTGATATTGGCTTTCAGTTGTCATTTGTTTCAGTTTTATCAATAGTTTATCTCTATCCAAAAATGAATACATGGTCTAAGATTTTATTTAAACATGCGCAAGATAAAAAAATTAATAATAACGTTGTGAAATATGCCTTAGATGCTATTTATGTTAGTCTTGCAGCTAGCATTGCAGTGGCGCCACTCTCGTTGTACTATTTTCAACAAGTATCAACTATCGGAGTGCTTACAAACCTGATTATGCTCCCCATTTTAAGCTTAGTTTTAATGTTGGCAATAGTTGTTAGTCTATTTAGTTTTATTTCCATGCCGATAGCCAAGATATTTGCAGAAACGCTCTGGTTTTTTTTGACGTTAATGATAAAAGCTGCTCAGGGATTTGGTAGTTTCCATTTTTCATTAGTTAAATTTCATAATTTCAAAATATCGTACGTTCTTTGGTGTTATTTACTGTTAGTTTTTGTCGTACATATTGATATATTATTTATAAAGATAAAAGAACGATTATTAAAGTCTGCAATTGAATAATAGACTTTTTTATGCTATTTTAAAATTATAGGCCAATAGGATTGGTCGGAAGGAGGACGATATGAAAAAAATAGTAATCGGGTTAACAACGTTTTGCTTGTTAATTACTTTATCAAATTATGTCTATTCTGCAGATAAAGAGAATAAAGTTAAGGGGCATACTATAAAGGTTGATAAAAGTGCTAAAGATTGGGTGGGAACACCTCCAGTAAAGGAAAATACTTGGACTATTTCTAAGGGGGAATACATTTTTAGGGATGCCAAAAAAGATGATGTTGGAGCCGGCAAATATGAATATCCTACTAATGAAGCTTTTGGAAGATGTGCTGACTTGCGAGAATTTAGAGTGACTTGTGATGATAAAAACCTGTATATGTTAATTAGATTTAATGCTCCCAATGAATGGTGGGCTCCTTTTTGTATTATAGGTATAGATAGAGATGGCGCTTATGGTAAAACTGGACGCTATCAAGTCTTAGCTCAAGGAGACCTTGACTATATTAATCCTGATGAAGGAGTTTATGCAGAGCTTAAAGTTGCTCCTGAACTTTCATGTGGAAGAGTAATAGCCATATATAGTTGTTTTAGGGGTAGAGTCTGGGACGCAAAGGGAACTCTTTTAGCGCGAAAAAGAGGGGAAGATAACGATACAAAAGGTTTTCTTATTGATGATGATAATGTCTCAACAATTGAAGTGGCAATTCCCTATAAGATAATAGGAGATCCCAGAGGTAGAGTTTGGCGTTTTATAGTTGCGACTGGCCTAGAAGATGGAGGGCACATAAGGGAGATGGCTAAAGAGACTTCGGAATGGCATGGTGGCGGTGGCATTGGTGGTGGAGAGGAAGGCGAAGCTGACCCCGATGTTTATGACTTAGCCTGTAAGAGTAGTGAATTGCAAACAGAAGAATTAAGCAGTTATAAAAAGCATTCTCCAAAAGGTGATCCTGACGCTTTTGCGACTATAGAAAAAAGCTATTTAACAGTTAGGTTTGCTAAGTGAAGAATGAATTATTTCAAATTGCATATATAGTTAGCATTCTATTTCTTCCTTTGGCAATTGGTTATGGGCTTAAGAGAAAATTTGTCAGTCAGCCGGAGAAGATATCTAAGATAATTATTATTTTTCTTACTAAGTCTATTACTCCGTTTATTGTTATGTTTTCTTTTTGGGCGCTTGACTTAAGCAATAAAACGATTTTTACCTTGCCTTTCGTAGGTATGATTGTTACCACATTGGCTCTTATCCCTGCAATGTTTTTTGCAAAGGTACATAAATTGAATCAAAGGCAGGCAGGTAGCTATGTTGGTTCGGCCATGTTTTCAAACATCGGTTATACTTTAGGCGGTTTTATTGCTTTTGTTCTTTATGGAGAAATAGGCTTTGGTTTAACTGTTTTATATTGCCTGTTTTTTAAGCCTTATTATTATACGCTAGGTTTTTATATGGCTGAGCATTACAGTGCAAAAAAAACAGCTAGAGTTAAAGATAGTCTAAAAAAAATATTTACTGAAGGAATACGTTTATTTCCACTTCTAGGTTTGGCTGCAGGTGTGGGCTTGAATTTATTACATTACAAAAGACCGCTTTATATTGGTAATTTAAATGATATTTTAATACCGGTTACCACTTTTGCTTATATGTTAGCCGTTGGTTTAACTATGAATTTTAAAGCAATTAAAAAGTTTAAATCTCCTGTATTCTCGATGAGCTTTATTAAATTTGTGTGGTCTCCAATGGTGGGAATCTTACTTGCTTATTTATTGAACTATCAAAATATTATGGGAGGTTTGCCACTTAAAATTGCCATTATAGAGTCATTTATGCCTACCGCTATTGCCAGCTTAGTATTGGCTTCTTTGTTCGATTTAGACCAAGACTTGGCTAATTCTTGCTGGATATTCACTACTTTTTTACTAATGGTTTTTTTACCTATATTGCTATTTATTTTGTATATTATATAGATTTCCTTCAAATTAGCAACTTGACAGTAACTTTATAGTTGTGGTATAGTAAATTATAGCTGATTATTTGCATTTTAAGAAGGTTGTTCAAAAATGTTTGGAGCGCTTTCTCATGGAAACAAAAAAACATTTTGATATTGAAAGACGTAAGTTTCGACGTTTTGGTTGTTGCATGCCATCCCAGTGTAAGCAATTAGGTAATAAAGGAGTTCTGGGGGCCCTTACGAGGGATGTCAGTGAGGGGGGAACACGGTTAGTAACCGAGAGCTTTATTCCTATCAATTCTCGCATTGTTCTAGTTTTATCTTTTCCTTTCAAAAATCAAACCGTAAAAACTGTTTGTAAGGTTGTTTGGACCAGAAGGTTTGAAACTCTCTCGAGATATGATCTAGGTATTGAATTCATTGATATGACCACCAAAGGCAGAAATAACATTTCTCACCTCCTAAAAACCAGAACATTAAGTTAATTTTTGCTTATATAGAGCTTGTTCAGGTTTATTGACAGCTTATTGTGCCTGTGGTATATTAAAGCTGGTAATTGCAAGAGACTAGGAATTCTTATGAAAAAACTTTTTATTGTATCAATTTTTATTTTATTATGCATATTTATTTGCGTTAATGAAGCGGCAGCTTTTTGGGTTTGGACTCCTAAAACCGAAAAGTGGATCAATCCTAAATATGCCCCTAAAGATACTCCCGAAAAGCAATATGATTATGCTATGAGTTTTTATGAGCATGATGAATACAAGAAAGCCGCTACTGAGTTTGAAAAACTCATAAATAGTTTTGAGGGCTCATCATTAGTTCCTGATGCTGGATATTATGGTGGTCTTTCTTATGAAAAAGATAAAGATTACTATAGAGCATATTTACTATACAATAAAATTATTAGCCAATATCCTAAATCAAAAAGAAATCCTCAAATAATTGAACAGATGTATAATGTGGGAGTTCTTTTTCTCAATGGTGCCAAAAGAAAGATTATGGGGCTCGAAGTTTTACCAGCCCTTACAACTTCTCAGCAAATATTTTTGAGTATTATAACTCACGCTCCATATAGTGCTTTCGGTGATGATGCTCAGTTTCAATTAGGTCAAGCATATAAGAAAATGGGTAATTACAGCATGGCTGTTGAGGCTTTTGGTGATTTATTGAAAAAATATGCTGAGAGCCCACTTGTTGATAGGGCTCAATATGAAATTGCTATATGTTCTTTGCAGGCTAGTAAGCCTGCTGCTTACGAGCAAGAGACCACAGAAAAAGCCATTAAAGAATTCGAAGATTTTATGGATGAATCACCTCCTGATGATTTAAAGCAGGAGGCTCAAAAAACCATTATTGAACTGAAGAGCAGAAAAGCAAAACATGATTATGATATAGCTAAGTATTATGAAAGTCGTAGAGAATATGTCAGTGCTCTTATATATTATAAATCAGTGGTTGATAATTATCCTGGAACGGAATGGGCAACGCTTTCAGAGACTCAAGTAGAATTAGTCCAGGAAAAAGTAGATAAAAAAGCCAAATGAAATATTTTTATACTAGCTTACTTTTAATATGCTTATTTGTACCTGGCTGTGGTTATACGGCTGGGTCTTTAATTCCCTCACACATTGACACTATATATATTGAAACGTTTAAAAATAAAACTAATGAACCTAACATTGAAATAGTTGTAACCAATGCTATCAAAGATAGATTTGCTTGGGACGGATCACTCAAAATTGAGAATAATAAAGATGAAGCCGACTCAATGCTCCAGGGAGAAATTGTCAAATATGAAAAAATTCCAGTGGCCTGGGGTTCAAATGATGAAGTTGAAGAATATAGATTAGTTTTGACCGTGAATTTAGTTTATACTGACTTAGTTAATGATAAAGTAATGTGGCAAGAAAAGAAATTTAAAGTTGATTCAGAGTATTATACGACACTTAAAGATCAAAAATTTACAAGTATTAATCTTGATAAAAACGCCTTGATTGAGAATGCGGCCGAGGAATTAGCTTTTGAAGTTGTTTCTCGCACGGTTGAAGGTTGGTAAAGATGCTTGCGGGTCAAGTTTATCTCGTTGCCGGAGATGAAAGTTTTTTAAGAGACAAGGCTATTGAAAAAATAAGACAAGATTTTTCTAAAGAAATCTCTCCTTTAATTTTTTATTCAGATGATAAAAGTATAAAAGAAGCTCTTGATGCGTGCAGGTCTATGGACATGCTAGCAAATAATCTCCTGATTATTTTTAAGGGTTTTGAAAATATTCCCAACCAAGATAAGAGTATACTAAATAAATACATTGAAAAGCCGAATCCAAATGCTTGTCTTGTGATTGAAGCTTTCGCACGCTATGTAAAAAGCAAAAAACCATACGATAAACTTCCCAAATTTAAAGTAATTGAATGCAATCGTCCGCAAGCAAGATATCTTAGTACTTGGATAAATAAGCTGGTTAAAGAAAATAACAAAACGATTGAAAATCAGGCTATCGAATCGTTGATAGCTAAATGTGGAAGCAATCTTAAGAATATAAATGATGCAATAGAAAAACTATCATTGTATATAGGTGAAAGTAAACTCATAACTCTTAGACATGTTCAGGAGTTAATAGGTTTTGATGCCGAGTATACAGCGTACAATCTAATTGATGAGATATTTAGAAAAGATACCAAAGCATCTTTAAGAATTGCTAGTAGAGTTATATCTAAAGAGAAAGATATTTTTGGCCTCATAGGACTTATATCTTTTCAGCTGATACGCATATATAAAGCGAAGAACCTTCTTCGCAATAATGTTCCCCGGCATGAAATTTTGAACCAATTGGGAATTTATAATTATCTAGCAGATAAATTCATGAAACAAGCAGAAACATTTAATAAGCAGACAGTTAATGAAGCTATAAATCTGCTTACAGAAACTGACCTTAATTTCAAAACTTTACCTGGAGATTATAAGAATAATTTTGATTTATTGATAGTTAAGCTGTGCGCGCTGAAATAGCACCGTTCAGTTTTTTAGTTAGACGGGAAGCTTTGCGGCTGGCTTTATTCCTGTGAATTATATTTTTGGAAGCGGCTTTATCAAGCTTAACCATATAGTCCTTGAGATAACTCTTAGCTTCATCAAATTTTTTATCAGTTACTAAAGTCAAGTATTTTTTATCTCTAGTTTTAAGCTCTGAAAGCACAGCTTTATTTATTTCGTGCCTTTTTACATTTTTTCTTAGAGATTTGCTAGCTGATTTTCTGTTTGGCATTTTTACTCCTTTAAACTATATTTTTTTCATGAGTCGTTATTATAACAAATATTATGTTTTTGTCAATAATAAAACAATGAATGATAAAATTAATAAATTAAGCAAAAAAGCTCAAAAATTACCTGATAGGCCAGGTATTTATCTCTTTAAAGACGTTAATGGACAGGTGATTTATGTTGGAAAGGCGCTTTCACTAAAAAAAAGAGTGAATAGTTATTTTGGGGGGCAGGTTGTTAACCTCAAAACACGGAATTTATTAGAAAATATAAGCTTTTTTGACTATATAGCGGCTACTTCTGAGGCAGAAGCCCTATTATATGAAGCGCAGCTCATAAAAAAATACCTTCCAAAATACAATATCCTGCTTAAGGATGACAAGGCCTATCCCTTACTGAAAATTACAGTTGCGGAGATTTATCCAAGGCTTATTGTTGTGCGCAAGAAAAAAGACGATGGAGCGCTATATTTTGGCCCTTATACAGATAGCGGCTTGCTTAAAGAGGCTCTTAAAATATTAAGACGTAGATTTCCCCTTAGATCATGCAGTAAGCTGCCTAAGCAACCATGCCTATACTATCATCTAAAACAGTGCTTAGCCCCGTGCAGGAAAGGCCTGGATGTCAATTTATATAGTCAAACGGTTTCTGAATTAATAATGTTTTTAAAGGGAAATCACGCAAGGCTTATTGCTAAAATAAGGCATAAAATGAAAAGCTTTTCAGATCGCAAACTCTACGAAGAGGCTGCTGTCATGCGTGATCAGATCCTTGCTCTTTCTAAAATAAGTAAAGCTCAGAAAAGCTATGTATTTTCAAATATAACTCGGGACATAAAAGATACACTGAAGTTAAAAAAGGTTCCCTTCAATGTTGATGCCTTTGATGTATCAAACATATTTGGTAGTCATTCTGTGGGGGCAGCAGTACGATTTAAAGATGGTTTACCTGAAAAAAATAATTATAGGAAATTTAAAATAAAATCAGTCGAAGGAATAGACGATTATGCCATGATGAGAGAAATAGTTTTAAGAAGATATAAAAATATATACACCAAAAAACTTTTGCCAGATCTTATAGTGATTGATGGTGGGCGAGGACATTTAAATGCTGCCCAAGAAGCGCTTAAGGTTTTAAAATTGAACATTACCATTATTAGTATAGCTAAAGAGAAAGAAGAGATTTTTTTTATTGATAGACCGAAAGCGTTAATTTTGCCACCGCATGATAAATCATTAAAATTTATTCAAAGGTTAAGGGATGAGGCTCATAGATTTGCTATAAGTTATCACCGGGTTTTAAGAAGGAAAATAGCCACTTCTTCTATAATAAAAGAAATAAAAGGAATAGGCCCAAAAAAGTATAAGGTATTGATGAATCATTTCTTAACAATAGACAAGGTCAAAAAGGCAAGCGTAAAAGATTTAAGAAAAATTTCTATTATTGATGAAAAAACAGCTAAAGAAATCACAAAATTCTTCAAAAAAATTAACTGACTTTCCTCCTAAATTACTTGCAAAAAAGAAGGTGCAGCTATATGATGTATAAATACTATATATTTATTAGTTTAACGTGCGCTTGCCAAAAACCTTTTTAGAATGATATTATGAAAGAACTTGAACTCTTAAAAGATCTTAATCCCCAGCAAAAAGAAGCTGTAATACATGAAAAAGGACCTTTGTTGATTATTGCTGGTGCTGGAACGGGTAAAACCAGGGTTATTACTAAGAGAATTGCCTACCTTATTGCTTCAAAAAAAGCAGAACCCCATGAAATATTAGCTTTGACTTTTACAGAGAAAGCAGCGGCAGAAATGGAGGAGAGGGCAGACATTTTAATCCCCTATGGCTATGCTGATATTTGGGTAAGTACTTTTCATGCTTTCGGTGAAAGAATATTAAGTGAAAAAGCTATAGAATTAGGTTTGGATACTAATTTTAAAGTTTTAACAGCTCCAGAACAAGCTGTCTTTATTAAAGAGCATTTATTTGAATTTCCCATGGATTATTATCGCCCACTAGGTAATCCTAATAGTTTTATAAAAGCTTTAGTAACCTTGTTTTCACGTGCTCGTGATGAAGACGTATCTCCTCAAGAGTATCTAGAACTTGCTAAAGACTTAGAAAAACAGGCCTCAAGGAATGCAAAGGATATGGAGCTATGTGAGAGAGCAAAAAAAGAAATGGAAATAGCTCTTTGTTATCAGAAATATCAAGAATTAAAAGCCCAGCGAGGTATGATAGATTTTGGAGATCAGTTTTATTTGACCTTGCAGCTTTTTAGAGAGCATCCTTCGATTTTGCGGGAATATCAAAAAAGATTTAAATATATTCTAGTTGATGAATTTCAAGATACAAATTATGCTCAATTTGAACTTATTAAGCTCTTAGCTTCCGAGCATAAAAATATAACAGTTTCCGCTGATGATGATCAATCCATATATAAATTTAGAGGAGCAGCAATTAGTAATGTATTAGGTTTTTTAAAAACATATAAAAAATCTAAAAAAGTTATTTTGGTCAATAATTACAGATCTTCGCAGGCTATACTTGATGCATCCTATATGCTTGTTAGCCATAATAATCCTGATCGTTTAGAAATCAAGGCAGATGTTAATAAAAAACTTATAGCGCTTACAAAGGGGAAAAAACAGCCTGAACATCTTCATTATGATACGATATCGCATGAAGCTGATGAGGTAGCAAAAATGATTAAGAGCAAGGTTGAGGGCGATGAAAATATTTCATACGATGACATCGCTATTTTGGTACGTTCAAATAACGATGCTGAGCCATTTCTGCAAGCACTTAATATGCTTTTAATTCCTTGGCGTTTTACCGGTAATCAGGGTTTATACTCCAGACAAGAAATACGCTTAGCTATTTCTTTTTTAAAAATTATTGCAGATATTAAAGATTCGGTTAGTCTTTTCTATTTAGCAAGCTCTGAAATATATAATCTTGATATGGTGATTTTGAGTTTGTGCAATAGTCTGGCTAGCAGAAGAAATATAACTCTTTATGAAGTTTTTAAAATGATAGATACAGTTGCGGAGTTATCCGAGATTCCAGAAGATGAACTTAAAAAAATAAAGCGCTTAATTACCGATATAGAACACTACGTTGAAGCTTCTAGGGATTTGGTTAGTGGTAATATACTTTACATGTTTTTAACAGAAACGGGTTATTTAAAAAAGCTTACATCTATAGAAGATAGAGTGAGCGAAGCTAAAATAAAAAATTTAGCCAGATTCTTTGAAATCGTGAAAGAATTTAGCTCCCTAACTGATAAAGATAGAGTATTTACTTTCATAAAACATCTGGAGATGTTAATTGCTAGTGGTGATGACCCTGCAGTAGTAGAAGCTGATTTGGATATAGAGGCTGTTAATGTGTTAACAGTCCATAAGGCTAAGGGCTTGGAGTTCAGGGTAGTTTTTATGGTGAGTCTCATTAAGGGAAAATTTCCTTGGCCCAAAAGAAGAGAGGCTCTGGCGCTACCTGATGAATTAGTTAAGGATATTCTTCCAGCTGGAGACTTTTTTCTGCAAGAAGAAAGAAGACTATTTTATGTGGCCATGACTAGAGCCAAAGAAGAACTCTATTTAACTAGCGCCAGAGATTATGGCGGCAAAAGACAAAGAAAAATTTCTGTTTTCATTTTAGAAGCCTTGGATTTACCGCAAGCTGACATTGAGCCCTTTAAGTCCAGTGCTTTAGAAGCTATAAAAAGACACACTCCTAAAGCTCAAGAGCCTGAGTTTAAATCAAAAAGCATACAAGAGAAACTGATTGATCTCACAGCATACAAAATTGATGATTATTTAACCTGTCCATTAAAATATAGATATATTCATGTTCTTCGAGTGCCCATATTGCAGCATCATAGTATAATTTACGGTAAAATATTACATGAAGTTGTGGCTGAATATTTTCGCTATAAAATGAATAATAAAAAAATAAGCTTAAATGAAATTTTGGATTATTACGAAAATATATGGGTTAATGAGGGATATCTGACAAAAGAGCATGAAATCGAAAGGTTTCAAACAGGACGCAAAACGATAGAAAATTTTTATAAAAGAGAAGAAGGCGTAAATAAATTACCGAGTTTTTTAGAGGAATCATTCAAATTTGTAATGAATGATAGTCGAATATCGGGTAGATTTGATCGTTTGGACGAAGATAAGAAAGAAGCAATTATAATTGATTACAAATCTTCAAATATAACTGATCAGAAGAAAGCTGATAAGCGGGCTAAAGAGAGCATTCAAATGAATCTTTATGCCTTGGCATATAAAGAAAAAAAAGGTCGCCTTCCCGATAAGATTGAACTCCATTTCTTAGAATCTGGATTAGTAGGGAGTGCTGTAAAAAAAGAAGATGATATTGATAAAGTAAAATTAATGATTAATGAAGTTTCAGCTGGTTTAAGGCAGCAGAATTACAAAGCCAAACCAACATAT
The DNA here is from genome assembly GCA_030765555.1 of Candidatus Kappaea frigidicola. GTDB lineage: Bacteria > Omnitrophota > Gorgyraeia > JAGLLT01 > JAGLLT01 > Kappaea > Kappaea frigidicola. The sequence goes on along the minus strand of JAVCCI010000014.1, from coordinate 4,022 downwards.
ATGGCTTGTCAATATTGTCCTTATAAACAGATATGTCCACGCACACTTAAGTAGAAAAAATGGAAATAGAAATAAAAGTTATCGCAAATGCTTCAAAAAACGCAGTTAAAGAAGAGGCCGATGTTTTCAAGGTTTACGTTACGGCTCAACGTGAAAAAGGTAAAGCTAATAAGCAAGTTGTAAAATTATTAGCCCAACATTTCAATGTAAGCAAATCAGCTGTAGAGATTATCAAGGGTGAGAAATCCAATAGAAAAGTAGTGATAGTTAAAGATAATATTAGGTGATTGGTAGAATATGATAAAAAAAGATAATATAATCGTTTTTGATATAGAAACCAGAAACACTTTTAGTGATGTTGGCGCTAGAGCTCATGGAGGACTAAGGCTATCAATTATGGTGGCTTATTTATATAAAGATAACTCTTATAGAGTTTATGATGAGGGAAATATAAAAGAATTTATAAGCCTATTGAAAGAAGCAGATTTAATTGTAGGTTTTAACATAAAAGGCTTTGATTTGCCGGTTTTACAAAAATATTCTAAAGAAAGTTTACAGAATTTGCCTCTTCTGGATATAATGTATGAAGTGATGTACAGTTGTGGTAAAAGATTCAAGCTAGATTATTTGGCTGAAGGGACTTTGGGGACAAAAAAAACGGCTGATGGCCTCATGGCAGTGGAATTTTTTCGAGATGGACGCCTAGATGAGCTTATAGAATATTGTCGCCAAGATGTAAAATTAACTAAAGACCTCTATGAATATGGAAATACACACGGACATTTAATTTGTAAAAAATATGGAACTTTGGAAAAAATTACTGTATACTGGCATAAAAGGCATGATATTAAGGAAAAGCTAAAAGAAGCTTTTGCTTTAAAGAGAAAAGTAGAGATAGTTTATAAATCTTATAAACAGTCTAAGAGTTTAAAAAGAGTAATTGATGTTTATTCTATTGAATCTGAGAAATTAATTGCTTTTTGTGATTATAAAAAGTCTTTAAGAACTTTTAATATAAATAAAATAGAATCTATAAAGATTTGTGATACTATATATAATATAAAAGAAGGTTTGCTCTTAAAAGAAGAAAAACAAACATAGGAAAGGAGATGTAATATGCCATACGATAAGGAATTAGACAAAGAGGTATTTAAGGATTCGAAAGAATTTGGCAATACTAAGCTTGTAATTGGGGTATACTCTTATAACAATGCAGATCCTAAGCTTCAAGTAGCCAGAGAGTTCAAAAATACTGATAATGAATGGCAATATTCAAAATTAGGCCGCTTGACCAAAGAAGAGGTTGAAAGCGTCTTACCGATGATTAACAAAGCTATCGAATTAATGTAAGAAGCAGATGTATTCAATTTTGAATATAAATTTATAAAATGCTATAATTTTATGAGCGTTGGTTTTACGTTTAAATATTGTTTTAATCAACGCTCTTAGCTTGAGTTTTTTATTTAAAAAAAGACTATTACGCTATTAAGGGTGGAAATACTGATGGGTAGTTATAGAAGAAAAACTAAAATAATTTGTACTTTAGGGCCAGCTGTAGCCAGTAAAGTTAAAATTGAGCAGCTAATTGAAGCTGGCATGAATATAGCTCGACTTAATTTTTCGCATGGTGACTATAAGCAACATAAAAAAATGTTTAAGATGGTCAGAGAAGCTTCTGAAAAATTAAAGAAACCAATAGGTGTTTTACAGGATCTAGAAGGTCATCGTATTCGTGTAGGTAATTTTGAAAACAATACACCCATTAAGTTGATGCCACGGCAAATACTTGAAATATCTTCATTTCATAAAGTAGGTTGCGAGAATCTGATTACGGTTTCTTATAAAGGATTTGAGAAATATTTAAAAAAGGGATATGAAATATTTATAGATGACGGTAATATTTCCTTGAAAGTAAAAGAAGTTAAAAAAACTTGTGCCAAAGTCCAGGTTATTTCTGGAGACTTACTAATGTCCAACAAGGGGATTAATGTTCCTAAAGCAAACTTTAAATTTCCTGGTATATCTCAAAAAGATAAGAAAGACCTTGAGTTTGGTTTAAATATGGGTGTTGATTATGTGGCTCAGTCGTTTGTGAGATCTGCAGAAGATATTATTACAGTTAAGAAAATTATGAAACGAAAAAAAAGAAATATTCCAGTTATTGCAAAAATAGAAGACCCCAAGGGCCTGGAGAATATAGATAAGATTATTGATGCCTCAGACGGCATTATTGTGGCAAGGGGCGATTTGGGAGTTAGTATGCCTCTTGAAAAAGTTCCCATACTTCAAAAAGAAATTATTCATAAATGCAATCAACGGGGTAAGCCGGTTATTACGGCTACGCAAATGCTTGATTCTATGACTCACAATAAAAGACCCACAAGAGCAGAAGTTACCGATGTAGCTAATGCTATAATTGATGGAACTGATCTAGCTATGCTTTCTGGTGAGACTGCTATGGGTAAGTATCCAGCTGGAGCCGTAAGCTTTATGCATAAAATAATTGTAAATACTGAAAGGTGCCTGGATTACAATAAACTGCTTAATAGAAGGGAAATATGCCCTGGGAGCCATGTCTCAGAAGCTGTGGCTTATAGTGTTAGAAGCTTTGCTCAATTAATTGATTTGGATGCTATAATTATTTATACACGCTCAGGCCTCACAGCCGAAATGGTGGCTAAATTTAGACCTTATGACCCCATAGTGGCTGTTACGGAAAATAAAAAAGCTATTTATAAACTTCTTCTATATTGGGGAACGACACCTATTCTAATAAAGAAAAAAATTAAGGAACCCCAGGATATTTTTAAAATATTATTAAAGAATAAAATTATTAATAAGTCAAAATTAGTGTTGTTTACAAAAGCCATCAACACTAAAGGGAAAAAATTCGGTTCTTTTGAAGTTTTTAGAGTTTAAGATAATGAATGAAGACCTTAAGGAAAAAATAGCTGATATAGCCAAGCGCCTTAAAGAGGCAAGGGGGTATCTTTGACCTAAGCGCTAAAGAAAAAAAGATTGAAGAATTGCAAAGCGCTATGGCTAATCCTGATTTCTGGAGTAATATGGATAAAGCTCAAGGGGCTTCTAAAGAATTAAAAGGTTTTAAAAATATTGTTGGTCTTTGGCATGATATGAATAATGAACTCATTGATTTAGAGGAGTTGCTGAAAATAACTGCTGAAGTAGATTCTGATAGCATAAAGCAGCTTAAGAACGATATTGATAAATTGCAGGTTTCTTTCACTAAATTGGAGATGGCTCGCTTATTAGGTGGTGAGCATGATAAGAACAATGCGATTGTCAGTATACATGCTGGTGCCGGAGGCACTGAATCTTGTGATTGGGTTCAAATGCTTTTAAGAATGTATATGCGTTGGGCAGAAAATAAGGGGTATACTTGCCAGACAGTAGATCTGCAGCCAGGTGAAGAAGCTGGTATTAAAAGTGTTACATTGATATTTAAGGGAGAGTATGTTTATGGTTATTTGAAAGCAGAAAGAGGAGTTCATAGATTGGTTAGAATTTCTCCGTTCGATTCAAATAAGAGAAGACACACATCTTTTGCTTCGGTTGATGTTATTCCTGAAATAACGGAGGAAATTGATATAGAAATAAATCCGAGTGATTTAAGGATTGATACTTATAGGTCATCGGGGGCTGGTGGACAACATGTAAATGTGACTGACTCTGCTGTGAGGATTACACATATGCCAAGTAATATAATAGTTCAATGCCAAAATGAACGGTCGCAGCATCAGAATAAAGCCACAGCTCTTAAAATATTAAAAGCTAAATTGTACGAATTAGAGAAAGAAAAGCAAGAACAGAAATTAGCAAAACACTATAGCGGCAAGACTGAAATTGCCTGGGGCTCACAAATAAGGTCGTACGTTTTACATCCATATAATATGATTAAAGACCATCGTACGAATACAGAAAGCGGTAATACAGCAGCAGTTTTAGACGGTGATATAGATATGTTTATCGAAGCTTTCTTAAAAAAGAGAAGATAATTATGC
>JAVCCI010000061.1 GCA_030765555.1 Candidatus Kappaea frigidicola | reverse complement strand
TTAAAATACCTCTTATTGCGGATATTCATTTTGATTACCGCTTAGCTTTACTCTCAATTAAGAGTGGAGTTGATAAAATAAGGATTAATCCAGGTAATATTACAGATAAGAAGGCTATTGATGAAACCGTAAAAGCCTTAAAGAAAGCCAAACTTCCTTTAAGGTTAGGTTTTAACTCTGGTTCAGTGCCTTTTAAATATAATAAATCTAACTTGGCAAGTAAGATGGCTAGTTATTGCCTGCGATATATAAGTGAGTATGAAAAAAGAGGCTTTTATGATATAATAATTTCACTTAAAACATCCGATGTTTTATCAACTATTGAAGTAAATGAGTTACTAGCTAAGAAAACCAAGTATCCATTGCATTTGGGTGTGACGGCAACAGGCCTGGGAGTTAATTCTGTGGTTAAGTCTTCAGTGGGAATTGGCTCATTATTGAGAAAGGGCATTGGTGATACTATTAGAGTATCATTAACAGACTCGGCAGTTAGTGAGATTAAGACAGCTAAAATGATACTTCAAAGCCTTGAATTAAGAAGATTTTATCCAGAGGTAATATCTTGTCCGACATGTGGCAGGTGTCAGGTGAATTTAATTAAGATAGCTGGGGAAGTTTCCGAGGCAGTCGCAAAAGCGGCAATTAAAAAGCCTTCAATAAAAGATTTAACCGTTGCTGTTATGGGTTGTGAGGTTAACGGTCCCGGAGAAGCCAGGCATGCTGATGTGGGTATTGCTTGCGGTAAAAAGTATGCGGCAATGTTTAAAAAAGGTAAAATTATAAAAAGAATAAATGTTAAAGAAGCTAAGAAAGAACTTTTAAAGGAGATAAAATGAGGTGGTCTAATTATTATTTACCTACCTTAAAGGAGAATCCCAAAGAGGCTGAAGCTCAGAGTCATAAGCTGATGATTCGGGCAGGTTTAATTAGAAAACTTGCTGCCGGAACATATTCTTACTTGCCATTTGGTTTAAAAGCTTTAAATAATGTTGAGAATATTATTCGTCGTGCAATGAATGAGAAAGATGCCTTAGAGGTTTTTTTGCCCGCATTACATCCTTTAGAAATATGGCAGAAAACGGGTAGAGATGTGACATTGATTGATGATGTGGGGTTTTCGTTTACTGATAGACATGGGAACAAAATGGTTTTAGGCCCTACTCATGAAGAGATTATTACAACTTTAATCCAGGGTGACATTAAATCGTATAAACAGATGCCACTTATTCTATATCAGATACAAAGTAAATTCAGAGACGAACCCCGACCGCGATTTGGAGTAATTAGGTCAAAAGAATTCATCATGAAAGATGCTTATAGTTTTGATGTAGATGAAAAAAGTTTAGATGAGAGTTACAAAAAGATGCAGGAAGCATATTGTAAGATTATGGATGAATGTGGCCTGGATTATATAATAGTGGAAGCAGATCCCGGAATGATGGGCGGTAAGGAATCAGCTGAGTTTATGGTTATTTCTGATAGTGGTGAAGATGTGATAGTAAAATGTTTAGAATGTGATTATGCAGCTAGTCTCGAGGCCGCACCTTCAGTAACAAATGAAGCTAAAAGGAAAGAAAAAGCGTTAGCTATTGAAGAAATAGATACACCCAATAAAATAACAGTTGAAGTTGTTGCCAAAGCTCTTAAGGTGCCAGAATCTAGCCTAATTAAAACATTAATTTATAAAGCTGATGATGATTATGTTGCAGTTTTAGTGCGGGGAGATAAACGTTTAAATGAGGCTAAGCTTATTAAGGCTCTTAATGTTGAGCGGTTAAGATTGGCTGATGATAAAGAAATAGAGAGTATAACTGGTGGCCCAGTTGGATTCAGCGGACCAGTTGGTTTAAAAGGTATCAAAATAGTAGCGGATACACTTATTGAAAATATGTCTAATGTTATTGCAGGAGCCAATAAGAAAGATAAGCACATTGCAAACGTAAATTTAAAGAGGGATTTCAAAGTAGATTCATTTTATGACTTGCGTTATGCAGATGTTGATGATCTATGTCCAAAATGTGGAAAACAAATTGAAATCAAAAGGTCTATGGAAGTTGGGCATATATTTAAATTGGGCACTAAATACACCGAGAGTTTAAATGCTAAATTTATTGATAAAAATGGTAAAGAACAACCTATAATAATGGGTTGTTATGGAATAGGAGTAAATAGAGTTTTAGCAGCCATTATTGAGCTTAATCATGATGATAAAGGAATTGTTTGGCCTCAAGAGATATCTCCCTTTAAAGCTCAAATATTGCTTTTAGATGATAGCAAAGAAGCTCTCTCAATTGCCGATAGCCTCTATAATGAATTAAGTCTTGATGGATTTGACATCCTTTATGATGATAGAAAGATCCAGGCTGGGGTGAAGTTCAAAGATGCAGATTTAATAGGTGTTCCAGTTCAGATCATAATTGGCTCCAGAGGCTTAGAAAAGGGTAATGTTGAAATTAAATATAGACAAAACAATAAAAAAGAAGAAATTGCAATAACAAATGCAGCTTTGCATCTTAAAAAAATCTTGACAATGTAAAACCTATTTTGTATACTGATTATACTTAAATGTATTTAAACGAAAGTGGGTTTTGCCCACTTTTTTTATTGAACAATGTATAAAGACGAAATAAAAAAAGAACTTAAAGAGATAGCTCGGGAACCTATAAACGAAGCAAAAGCAGTACTTATTCATTGTGACGTTAGGCCCCAGAATCGGACTATGATGATTCGTTTTTTGGTTGATAAACCAGAGGGGATTTCGATAGCTGAATGTGCTTCAATAAGTAGGGTAATTGAGCGAGAGATTGATGCGAAAGGATTATTTGCTCAAGGTTATACGTTGGAAGTAGCATCTCCTGGATTGGATAGATTGCTTAAAACCCAGTTAGATTTTAAAAGGGTCTTAGGCAAGGAAGTAATTTTGACCTATGATACAGGGGGTAATCATATTGAGAAAATTGAAGGAATTATAGAGGAGGCAGCTAAGGATTTTCTTTCAATTAATTTGAAAGATAATAAAGAAAATATTAAATATTTAAGCATAAAAAAAGCAAAACAAAAAATTAAGATATAATAAGAGGAAGAAGCAATGAAAGGTGAATTATTAGGTATTTTAGATCATATGGAGCGAGAAAAGGGAATCGAGAGAGAGGTTCTTATCCAGGCTCTAGAGTCAGCTCTTTTGTCTGCTGCAAAGAAGACTATTAAAGGTAAAGAGGGTGAGTTATCTGTTAAATTTGATGCAGAAACTGGTGATATAAAAGTTTTTTCAGGTGATACACTGATTAAATCTGAAGAATTTGGACGTATTGCTGCTCAAACTGCTAAGCAAGTTATTATTCAAAAAATACGTGAGGCCGAACGAAATGTTATTTTTGAAGAATTCAAAGATAAGGTGGGAGAGATTGTAAGTGGTACCATATACCGCTTTGAGAAGGGTGGATTAATTATTAATATTGGTAAAGCTGAAGGAATTATCTTGAGAAAGTTTCAAGTTCCTAAAGAGAATTATGGTCAGGGTCAGAGAATAAGGGCTTATGTGGAAGAAGTTGAGCAAAGTAGTAGAGGGCCAAGGATTATTTTATCAAGGACCAACCCTGAATTTGTAAAAAAATTATTTGAATTAGAAGTTCCAGAGATATATGAGCATATTGTCGAAATAAAGAAGATTGCCAGAGAACCTGGAGAGCGAACAAAGGTGGCTGTGTTATCGCATGATGATAGGGTGGATAGCCAGGGAGCTTGTGTTGGTGTTCGTGGTTCTAGAGTTAAAAATGTAGTGGGTGAGCTCGAAGGTGAGAAAGTTGATATTGTTAAATACAGCACTGATTTAAAAGAATTTATTAAAAATGCTTTATCACCGGCTGAAATAATGGAAATTCAAGTTAATGAAAAAGATGGTGGAGCCTTAGTATTAGTTAATGATGATCAACTATCTTTAGCTATAGGTAAACATGGTCAAAATGTAAGACTCGCCTCTAAATTAGTAGGATTTAATTTGAATATTAAGAGTGCCAGTGAAGTTTCAAAGGCATCAAAAACTGAAAAGAAATCTAAGAAGCCTGAGAAGTCAGGCGTAAGTCAATTAGAGGGCGTTGGTAAAAAAACAGCGGAAGCTCTTCTGGAAGCTGGCTATGATACTTTAGATAAAATTGCTGAGGTAAGCTTGAGTGATTTGGTTAAAGTACCTGGAATTGGAGTGAAAACAGCAGAGAAAATTATAACCAAAGCAAAGGAAGTCAGTTAAATTTATGAGTATACGTGTTTTTAAATTAGCTAAAGAGTTGGGTTTCTCCAGTAAAGAACTTATTGGTAAGCTTAAAGAGCTTAAAATAGAAGTTAAAGGTCACATGAGTGTTGTTGATGAGGAAACAGCAGAGATACTAAGACACGAATTAAAAGATTTATCTGATAAGAAAAAGGAAGAAAAAGAGAAAGAGAAAAAGAAAGATCATCGTGTTATTGAAGTTATGTTTCCGCTAAGCGTTAAGGATCTTGCCATTAAGCTTCAAGTAAAGCCCAATGAATTAATAGCTTATCTAATGAAAAAAAACATATTTGCTAATATTAATCAATCGCTAGAGAAAGATGTTTGTCAATTAGTAGCTACTGATTACAAAGTGGATCTTCAGGAGAGGCTTTCTGATGAAGAAGAGTTAATGCAATTGCATAAAGAATCTCCTAATGATAATAAATCAGTTGCGAGAGGACCTGTAGTTACGTTAATGGGGCATGTTGATCATGGTAAAACTTTACTATTGGATTCTATAAGGAATAGCAAAGTAGTGGACGGGGAAGCTGGTGGAATAACACAACATATAGGTGCTTATGAAGTAGCTTATAATAATCATAAGATTTGCTTCCTAGATACTCCTGGTCATGAAGCTTTTACTGCTATGAGATCTAGGGGAGCCCATGTAACGGATATAGTAATTTTAGTGGTGGCTGCTGATGACGGCATAATGCCGCAAACAATTGAAGCCATCGATCATGCAAAAGCGGCCAAAGTGCCGATAATAGTAGCTATTAATAAAGTTGATAAGCCAAATGTTAATATTGATAAGGTGATGACACAATTACAAGATTTGGATTTGACTCCTGAAGATTGGGGTGGACATACAATAACTGTTAATGTTTCAGCTAAGACAGGAGAAAATATAGATCACTTACTAGAAATGGTTTTGCTGCAGTCTGAAATGATGGAACTTAAAGCGAACCCTGAGAAGTTTGCCAGCGGAACAGTTATTGAAGCGAAGTTATCTAAAGGAAGCGGTGTAATGGCTACGGTTTTAGTTTCTGATGGTACATTGAAACTTCAAGATGTAATTGTCACTGGTCTTCATTGTGCTCGAATTAAGGCAATGATTAATGATAACGGCAAGCGCCTGAAAACTGCTGGTCCTTCAACTCCTGTAGAATTATTAGGTTTATCGGGAGTGCCTGAGGCGGGGGATGCTTTTTATGCTGTAGATGATGAGCAAAAAGCAAGAGCAATTATCGAAAAAAGAAGACATTTAAAAAGGGAAAAAGATTTATTACCCAAAAGCAAGGCCCTAACTTTAGAGGATATATCTAAGGAAATCCAAAAGGGTGAAATTAAAACATTAAACATAATAATTAAAACTGATGTACAAGGATCGCTTGAGGCGTTACGCGCTTCATTGGATAAAATAATAAGTGATGAAGTTGAATTAAATATAGTTCATAAGGGTGTAGGAAACATTAATGAATCTGACGTGATGTTGGCTATTGTAACTAAATCTGTAATTATTGGATTTGGTATTGGAAAAGAACAAAAGGCAAGTGAGATTGCTAAAGATAAAAGTGTTGAAATTAAACTCTATAGTGTTATTTATGAAGCTATCTCTGATGTGCGGGCAGCGATGGAGGGCTTGCTGGAGCCTCATGTTAAAAGAACATTGGTTGGTAGAGCTGAAGTGCGCCAAGTTTTCAAAGTTTCTAAAGTGGGAACGATTGCCGGTTGTATGGTTACAAAGGGATCTGTGAAGAGGGGCATGGAGGCAAAGGTTCTCAGAGAAGATGAAATTATATTTACCGGAACAATTGATTCGCTTAAGCGATTTAAAGAAGATGCTAAGGAAGTAAAAGAAGGCTTTGAATGTGGTATTGGATTCAGGAGTTTTAATAATATTAAGAATAGTGATTTTATCGAAGTTTATAGTGTAGAAAAAATCAAGAAAACTTTATAAATTTTTAACATATATAATTAAAATGAATAAGAAAAAAAGAATTCTTACTGGAGACAGGCCCACTGGAAGATTGCACTTGGGTCATTTTGTAGGTTCTTTATCTAACCGAGTTAAACTTCAAAATGAGTATGATGAGTATGTCTTGATTGCAGATGTTCAAGCTTTGACTACTAATTTTGACCATCCTGATAAGCTTTCTAATGATGTGCGTCAAGTAGCTGTGGATAATTTGGCCTGTGGCATCAATCCTGATGTGGCTACAATCGTTGTCCAATCTATGATTCCAGAAATAACTGAGTTGACTATTTATTTTTCAATGTTTACTACAGTTGCAAGCTTGGAACGCAACCCCACAATAAAGCAAGAAATTAAAGTTCTGAACTTGAAGGACAATGTTATGTATGGCTTTTTGGGTTATCCAATATCTCAAGCAGCTGATATAACAGTTTTTAAAGCTAATTTAGTTCCTGTAGGGGAAGATCAATTACCTATTATTGAGCAGACTAGAGAAATTGTTAGAAAGTTTAATAGGCTCTATGGTGATGTTTTGGTTGAGCCTAAGGCAATGGTGGGAACTGTGGGTCGTTTAATGGGAACTGATGGGCAAAATAAAATGAGTAAGAGCTTGGGAAATGTTATATATCTTTCTGATTCGAGTGAAGAAATAATTTCTAAGGTTTCAAAGATGTTTACAGATCCTGCAAAAATTAAACTTAGCGATAAAGGTCATCCAGATAAATGCCCCGTGCATATGTATCATAAGGCTTTTAATAATGATACTGATATGATTGAGCAGATAAAGGAAGATTGTGTGTCTGGTGAGCTTGGATGTGTTGAATGTAAAAGGAAGCTTTCAGCTGTTTTAAATGAATTTTTGAATCCTATAAGGGATAAGAGAAGAGTTTATGAAGAAGCCCCAAAGAAGATTGATGAAATATTAATTGAAGGTACAAAAAAAGCTAGAAAAATTGCTGTATCCACGCTTGAAGAAGTTCGCGCGGCCATGAAGATTAATTATTTCAAAGGATAAGTGCATGGCATATAAAGTAAAATTGGAGATATTTGAAGGGCCTCTTGATTTATTGCTTTTTCTAATAAGAAAAAGTGAGCTTGATATATATAATATTCCTATAGCTGCAATTACTAAACAATATCTTGAATATATTGATGTTTTGAGAAATATGGATTTGAATATTGCCGGTGAATATATTGTAATGGCAGCTACTTTGATGCATATTAAGTCGAAAATGTTGCTTCCGCAAGAGGAAGCTGAAGAAGAAGATGTAGAAGAGGAAGATCCGCGGGCTGAATTAGTTAAGCGACTATTAGAATATCAAAAATTTAAGGAAGCTGCTAGTCACTTGGAGGAAAGGGAATTAAAGCAAAAGGATGTTTTTGCCAGATCTCCAAAAGAAATTAAAAAATACACCGATGCACAGGGTGAAATATATTTTGAGGCAAGTGTCTTTGATTTAATATCTGCTTTTTCAACTGTTTTAACAAGGGTATCTAAGGATAAATTCAGGGAAATCATCAAGGATGAATTTACAGTTTCTGAAAAAATACATGAACTTTTGCATTCGTTGACTGAAAATAATAAGATTCAAGTAGATAGTTTATTTAAGAAATCAAAGAATAAGATAGAGATAATAGTAACTTTTTTAGCCATACTGGAGTTAATTAGGTTAAAAGAGATAATGGCTATACAAAAAGAGCCTTTTGGTTCTATTAGTGTAATGAGAAATACTAAACAAATTCAACCTCAGGTAAGGAGTACATACACGTAAAAATGGAAAGATCAGAAATTAAGGCAGTCATTGAAGCGATGCTTATATCAACCGAAGAACC
>JAVCCI010000026.1 GCA_030765555.1 Candidatus Kappaea frigidicola | reverse complement strand
TCGGAGGACAGGTCGGAGGACAGGCCGGAGGATTATTCTCTTCATCCCCGCAGCAAGCTGTGTGGTATTCGCAAAAAGAGAATAAAAAAAGTCCAAGACAATGGACTCCTTCATTAACCATAAATATATGTTATTTTAAAAAATAAATACACTTTAAAAATCAATAATATTTCATGAACCTAGAAATAATGTCATCTCTAGTAATAATACCAATAACCTTTTTGCGTTTTATGACTGGTAATTTTCTTAGGTTTTTTTCGCTGAATATCTTGGCCACTTTCTCCAGAGCATCCGAATCTTTAACATGAATAATCTTTGTTGTCATTATATCTTCAGCTTTTAGACTTAGAAAATCAGACTTAGAAAAACATTTTATAATATCCTTCTCAGAAACCACTCCAAGCAAATAACCCTTCTTATCAACCACTGGTATGTTAGAAACTTTCATATCAGTAAGCACTTTACTTATTTTCTTAACCGGGGTGTCGTTTTGAACTGTAAAAAATTTTCTTCCCTTAATTACATCCTTCACAGTCGCCATATAGATCACCTCACTTTTCTGTAATACCTATTACTATTTTGCCTCCTGGCTCTAAATGATAATCTTGATCATCGTATGTCAATTTTACTTTTTTGCAGTTATTAATTTTTTTATAAAAACGCGAAGACACTTTTATATGCTTTTTTGTAATATTAAAATTTAAAATAAAATTTCTGTATCTAATTTTAAATTCCAGAGCTTTCCAATGACGAGGTAAATTAGGTTTTAGCTGAATACCTAAGTCATCGACGACAACTCCACCAAATCCTCTTATAACGGCCTGATAAGTTCCACCTAAAGAAGCACCATGAATACCATCCCCTGTATTGCCATGTTTATTTTGCAAATCACTTAAAACAGAATAAATAAAATAAACATACGCCCTTAAATTATCCTGCATCCAGGATGCAACTGTTGCATGGACACTTGGACTCAGGGATGATTTATGCAAAGTTCTCTCGACGTAATAATAGTAGTTCTTCTTAATCTGTTCTTCAGAAAAATTCTGAGGAAACAAAAAGAAAAGCATGACAACATCAGCTTGTTTAACAAATTGTGTAGCTCCAATGTTTTTAAAAGGTATTACTTTGGGTGTGGACGGAATAAAATCTCTTTCCCACTCAGATATGGTTATCGATTTTTTCTTGAAATACCCATCAAATTGTTCAATCAACTTATTCTTTTTAGAAAACTCAAAATAAATCTTTTGCGCAATATTAAACCATGATGCGACTTCCTTCTCAGTAACACCCACTTTTTTTCTAATTTTTTTGAGTCTTGCTCTTGCCTTTTTACCATAATAATCATTCAAAGCTACAGCGTATAATAAATTCCATTTAGCCATATAATTCGTAAATGCGTTATTATTTACATTTATATGAAATTCATCAGGCCCAATTACCCCATTTATATCATATCTGTCCTTAGCCTTATTATACTCAACTCTACTTGCATAAAAACGTGCAGTTTCAAAAACCATCTCTATTCCATACTTCAATAAAAAGCCTTTATCATCTGTGTGGAGAATATAATTATAAATAGCATAAGCAATATCAGCAGATATATGCTGTTCGTAATCTTGGGTATGTATTTTTATAATAGTACCATCAAGATCTTTGGAATAACTAGGGGTTGTCTCAATTCCGGTAGCAGCTGACTCCCAAGGGAAAAGAGCACCTTTACAATTAAACTTTTGAGCTCTCTGACGCGCCTTATCAAGCCGGCGATATCTATATAACAACAGCTTTTTACTTACCTCAGGATCAGTCATATTAAAAAACGGCATAATGAAAATTTCAGTATCCCAAAATACATGCCCCCTGTACCCCTCACCGGAAAGAGTTTTAGCAGGAACACTTACATCTTTACTCCAACGCCCAGCAGCAATTAATAAATGATAGATATTGAAACGCACTGCCTTTTGTATATCCTTATCACCACTAATGATTACATCTGATTCATTCCAGAGTTGCGACCAAACATTCTTATGATCCTTTAAAAGCTTTTCAAATCCTCTTCTATGGGCATTTTTTACCTCATCAGAAGAAACAGCCTTTATTTTCTTGCGACTAATGTGTCTGGAAGTATGTATTGTAATATATTTTGTTAATGTAACACTTTCATTCTTTTTTAAGAATATGTTTTGAACTCTACTATTAGCTAATTCTTTTTTTCTCCCGCGCTTAATAGATAAAAGCGTTGAATAGGCAATCCATGTTTTATAAGTATAACTGCGCATGCATAAATAATTTAAATTTGCCTCACCATCAGCTTCAACAACCTTTACATGCCTTTTTCGACCCTCCAAAATTCCACCTTGGTTGGACACAGAATCATCGATACAATCCTGAACAATCAAATGCATGGGCGCATTTACAGCAGTCAGTTTTACTCGCATCGCAATCAAATGATGATTTGCATAACTCACAAATCTAGTTGACTCATAATTAATTTTTCTACCCCAGGCATCCTTAAATGTCGTATTCCTATACAACAGACCATTCTTTAAGTCTAAACAACGACTATGCTTTAAAACTTTCATGCTCCTGACATCCAATTTTTCACCCTGTGACGCAATTCTCATATCTAAAGGATTAGGGAGATTAATCAACTCCTCAACCTGGGCTACACTCTTATCAAATACTCCAGCTATAAATGTCCCAGGGGTATACCCTTCAGGCGACTCCTCAAAAATTCCCCTAATACCCATATAACTATTTCCCAGAGTAAATATTGATTCATAGGCTTCCTGCTTCTCGTGACTAAAATCATGCAGTTTCTCTTCAATTATCCAATCATTACCAGCAAGTAATTTTCTCATACGTTTTTTTTGATTTTCTCCTCTATTTGAGTAATATCAAGTTTGTGAAAATCTTCAATAACAATATCTGCTTTACTTAAAATGTCGGGATCATTAACCCGATCAACACCAACACACATCATATTCCCATTTTTTGCTGCTTCAACACCTTTTTTAGCATCTTCAAAAACTACAGAATTTAAAGGATCGACATTAATCAGTTTAGCTGCATTTAAAAATATCTCTGGATCTGGCTTGCCATTCTTAAATCCATATCCATCAACTACAGCATCAAATGTTTCAAAAACACCTATCTTCTTTAGGATATCCTTACAGTTTTTACTTGAAGAAGCCACAGCAAACATATACTTATTTTTTTCTAAGGATTTGATAAATTTCATTGCATCTTCATAAACATCGACATCGTCGCTATTTAAAAGCTCAATAAAGTATCCTTGTTTTTTAGCTGCAGCTACAATTAACTCTTCATCTGATAATTCAGTTAGAATAGCTCCCGCCCCATCTAACCTAGGAATACCATCAACCCTTTCTTTATACATCTCAAATGTTAAATCAATGTCATAATCAGCAAACATCTTTTTCCATGCCTTAAAATGTAGAGGCACAGTATTAGTGATAACACCATCCATATCAAAGATTAATCCAATTTTTGAAGTCATTAGTTACCCTTCCCTAAAACCTTTTCATAAACTTTTAATGTATCATCCGTCATCTTCTCTACAGTAAAGTTACTTGTAACCATTTCTCTTCCATTTTCTCCTAGGCGCTTTCTTAATTCATCATCCTTCAAGAGTCTAATAATTTTATCAGCTAATTCAAAGTGCCTTTTTACCCTAACGACAAAACCATTCAAACCCTCTTTAATAATCTCCGGCATGCCTCCTGCATCAGTCACCACCATAGGAACTCCACTAGCTAAAGATTCCAGCATAGTAATCCCAAAAGGTTCACAGGCTGAAGATGGATATAACGAAACAGATGAAATATTATAAAATTTAGGGATGATTTTATGTGGAATCATATTAACAAATACATTTTCTTCAAGATGCAATATTTTTACTAAATGTAATAGATATGCAATATCCTTCTCTTGAGTAGAATTCCAATCAATTATATGCTTTGTACCACACAAAACAAGCATGGCATCAGGAATCTGCTTAACAACCTCAGACATGGCCTTTATGCTGGTATCACATCCTTTTGCTAAACCCATCCTAGCTGGATGGAATATTATTCTTTTCCCCTTTAATCTGGGATACTTTTTAATGATTTCAGCTGATGGTGCCGCGGGCTTAAAATGATTAACATCAATCCCATGATACACAACCGTTACATCTTTATCTTTGAGGCCCACTCCCTCTAATTCATCTTTAATATATTGACTTACTGCAATCACATGGTTCCACTTTACAATTTTAGTAGTTAAATCCAGAAATAATCCATCATCCCAAACATTATGCGCCGTAAGAACTAAAGGAACTTTATTAGCTTTGGCATATTCATTCAATAATTTACCATGCAACCTACTAAAATAGTGCATATTGTGGGCATGAATTATATCAGGTTTGATTTTATCCAGGGTGCTAAACATATAATCCTTCAATTGATGCTCTAAACCCAAGAATCCCCTTTTTGAAAGCCAATTCAAATCAAAATATGGCGTACGAATCACTTTCATACCATTATAATCTTCATCTACTGGTGTGTCTGGCGGTAAACCAGTCAATAAATAAACCTTGTGCTTTCTTCTAACTAAAGCTGGCCCTATAAGGGTCAAGTGAGTCTCAACGCCACCAATAGTTGGCGGAAAACCCCAATGCATCTGCACAATCCTTAAACACTTTCCCATTTTAGACTTTGTCATAAAAGACAACCCTTCTATATTAATAGAAATAAATTTAATAGTATTTAAATCCTTTGATAAGTTTTAAAATTTTGAAGAATTATGTATTAGATTACCTTATTATAGTATCTTTGTCAAGGTATGACACATGGGCATGGAGGATTTGAAGCCATTTAAAACTAGCAAATTTCAGAATAAAGGTCTGATATTTTCACCATTGCTTCGTTCCAGTTTTTTACTCTATATATATTTGTCCTAGATTCAAGATGATTATTCCACGGATACTCAAACATAATTACTTTGGTTCCCGCATCAGATATTCTCTGAATATATATTGGGTGGTCTTCTAAAAAAACATCTATCTTTTCATTATAGTTTTCTAATAGCAAATGTTTATCAGCTAAGGTAAAATATATTTCCTGATAGTTAATCTCGTTTTCCTTTAACCACTTTATAGTCGCCTGCTTAACATCCCTAGGTCTAGCCGTCACAATAACTATACGATTATCTTCCGAAAGCTTTTTTACACTTTCCACAGCTCCCTTAAGAGGCTTCATGGTCAACCAAAGCTCCTCATTATGGAACATTTTATAAAACTTTTTCATCTCAGACTCAGATAATTCAAATGAATCCTCATAATGAAAGCTCTTAACTTTATTTTTTGCAAATGGCCTTTTGAATAAATGTCGCATCATACTTCTAAAAGCAAAATCAGCATTTGCTAAAATTCCATCAATATCTAAAGCTATATTCATGCTTCACCTTTATATTTTATTTACTTTGCAGGATAAAAGTTGCCGGCCCATCGTTTTCAATCTTCAAGAGCATATGCGCCTTAAATATTCCAGCCTTAACGCTAATCTCATGGGATTCAAGACAAGTAATCATATGATTGTATAATTTCTCAGCTGCTTGAGGATTGGCAGCATAAGAAAAAGATGGCCGTAGACCCTTGTTTGTATCGGCCAAAAGAGTAAACTGAGAAACTACTAAAATCTCACCATTTATATCTTTTAATGATAAATTCATCTTGCCTTTACAATCATCAAAAATACGGTAGTTGATTATTTTTTTTGCTAAGCGCTGGCAATCAGGCTCAGTATCTTTTGAGCCAACTCCCAATAAGATTAATATCCCTTTTGCTATCGCACTTACCGATTTATTTTCAACAAATACTTCACACTTGTTTACCCTTTGAAGTAAAGCTAACACTTACTTATTACTCCCCTACTATTTGAACAAATAATTCTCTATTTCGAGACCTGTTATCAAAATCTATATAAATTATCTGCTGCCATGTACCCAGAACTAGCACTCCTTTAGATATTGGCAAACTCATTGACGGACCCAACAAAGAAGCTCTTACATGAGAAAAACCATTACCATCACCCCAGCGCACATTATGTTGGTACTTAGCTTCCTGCGGTATGAATTTCTCAAAAAAATCCTTAATATCTGAAATTAATCCCGATTCATACTCACAAGTTGTTATTCCTGCAGTTGCCCCCGGAGACATTACGCAAACAATACCCATTTTAATACAACTATCTTCAACCACCCTCTGAACACTTTTGGTTATATCATGAATATCACAAAAACCTTGCGTTTTAAGTTTAATTATCCCCTGATAAGTCAATCTTTTCATATATCTACTTTATGGTTAAAATATTGCGAGCATTAACTACTGGCAATTTTATGGCTTCACTTTTATTAGCCTTTAAAATCTTAATCAACTTAGCATTTAAATAGACCTTATGCATCTTTTTAGAAACAAGACTAATTTCTTCATTGAAATTAGGTGTAGCCTCAAATTCAATTTTAATGAAACCTTTTGTTTTACCAAAGTTAAGAATCTGAACAGTGGTTGATAAAATGCATATGTCTTCATTGACTATATAGTTAATCGGTAGCATTCGCCCTGTGCGCATGGGTAATTTAAGCATTCCTTTATTAGGCAAATTTATCACTTTATTAGCTAGCTTTATTTTATAATTAGCCTCCAAAGGAATTTGATGGTAATTTGCAACAAAAAGGAAACCAGACTTTTTATTGCAGCGCATAATAGCCGGCATCATATCAGAAGACGACTTCACAGCTTGTTTAATTTCAAGTTCCTGAAGCAATGTTCTTAATATATCTAAATAATAGTTAAAAACACTAATCATGCCAAAACCATATAAAACAGCTTTGCCCTTGCCGCACTTTAAAGTAAGCGCCATTGTATTAGATTTAATGTCTTTTAAAACCGGAGTACCCTTACCAGAAAAAGAATAATTAGATTCCTCGATCATGTAATGATGCTTGCCTTTTTTTAAATATCTAGTATTAACCAGTTTAGTTTTAACTTTAAGTTTTTCTGTTATTACCTCAGCTTTTTTGTTATCCAACCCCTTAGAAGGCATTACTGGCCCCATTAGAACCTTGCCCCCCTCTGCGATAAAATCAGCAATTTTTGTTTGGGTTAATTTGTCCATAAAATCAAGAGAAAAAACAATTAAAGGTTTATCTTTTTTTATCTCTTTATTTTTAATGTCAACGAATTCATAACTGATACTCATCATGGAAAGCAGACGAACTAACCCCTCCATGAAATACTTCGTCCGCTCGGCTTCAAGCTGGTTAATAAATTTACCTGTTAGAAACTCTGTTTCATAATAAGGCAAATAAAAACCAATATTTACATCTGCCTCTTTCTTCGTTGGAGACAAGCTATTATTAAAAGTTTTAATAATGTTCGCTGAACGCTTCAAGGATTGATAATGAGGCCGCTCTTTACCATCTAAACCTACTGCTGCCTGCCAATTATGCTGGGTTCCAAGGCCACCCATATCCGGCGTATTAACACCTGAGGCAAACATATAGGCATTAAAACCATTTAGCCCACTAGCCAACGAAGTTAATGTGTTTAATGATACATCAGCTGGATATAACACCGGTCTATCAAACATAACGCCACTTTGCATTTCAACACAAAAACTGGGTGATTTTGTAGCTGAAATCATTTTAACTGACTCAGAGGTTAAGAGAATATCGTGAAAATTCTCATAATCAAGACGGCGCATCTGATAGGCCCCACCTAAGATAAGGTTATCTATTTTTTGAGGAAATTCTCTAAACATTGATGTCGTCATGGGACTATACACCGCTCTACCTCTGACATCAAAATCAGCAAAATGAGCAATATTAGCAATCAAGGGAAGGCAAATGCCGTGCGATTTCGCTAACTTACTTAAGTGTAAAAAATATTGCGAATAGTATGATCGCCAATAATACATCCAATCCCAAAACATTGAACCCGGTTGCTGATCATAATTGATATCTGGATATTTAATTTGGCCAAATGATTTATATTTACTTTTATATTTCTTATTAACCTCTTTTATATCAGCATACATTTTTTTTAAATAATCTCTATAACCCTGCAGAGCAGGATGCGTTGTATCTGCTATTTTTGTCAACCAGTTAATCATACTTATTTCATTATCCAATTGGACTAATATTACATTCCCCCCGCATGTTACCTGGCGTTTTGAAATAATAGGCATAATCTTCTTATACCATTTAGAAACGAGCTTAAGATAATCAGGATTCATAAATGAAACCATGGAACCTCTAAATAATTCACCATCTGGTTTTTTTAGTCTAACCTGAGGATAGTCATCCATCAGCCAAGCAGGTAAACCATCATCAATAATTTCACCATGACACATAGGCCCAGGCCTCAAAGATAAATATAGGCCGGCTTTTTTTACTAAATCAAGGAATGCTATGAGGTTTCTTTCTTTGAGAGTTTTTCCAGCAAAATCAAATTTACCTTCTTTATATTCATGCCAGCGCCAAGGAATATAAGTAGAAACTGTATTAAGGCCTGCCGCTTTGGCTTTATCGACCATCATCTTCCACTTACTGCGGGGAATCCTGAAGTAATGAATTTCTCCAGAAAACATGATAAAAGGTTTATTGTCTATAAAAAGCTGTTTGTCCTTTAAATATATTTTATGCTTGTTTAACATTTTCCATCTCCAGTTTATATTTATTATAGCAATGACTATCCATTTTGCAACTTAAATAAAAAAGGCGCTGACTTTCCATTCATCAGCGCCCTCTTATTTATTACTACTGTATAGATTGATTCCGCAATCTTTACAAAATCAGGAATTAACCCATTACAACTTTAATCTTATACGGTTTTTTGCGAGACTTTTGCGTCTTAATCACATTGCCCTCAACTACTTTAGAGTCTAAGGTAATACTTTTTACTCCAGACTGAACACCTTTAGGATTGAGTATTTCAACTTCATAAACAGCCCCTCTAAAAGGCCTTCTTATCTTAGCTTTTTTCCAAGCTGAAGGTAGGCAAGGTTCAATCTTAAGACCATCGTAGTCCCTTTTTATTCCCAGAAGATATTCAGTACCAGCCATAAAACTCCAGCCGGCAGTACCTGTAATCCAGGTGAAGGCACCTTCTCCATATAGATAAGGGTGCTCAGGACCAACCATATACTCTGAATATGTGTAAGGCTCTGTCTTATAAAGACTGAAATCTTTCTGATGATTAGGCATAAGCTTCTTCATCGCTTTATAAGCCTGATTACCCCTACCTGAAACTAAGTCAGCTGCAATCATAAAGGTTGCCGCATGGCAGAATACTGCTGCATTTTCTTTTGTGCCCTCAGAAAACATAGTAATTCTCCCTAATTCAGGGTCATACTTAGAATATGCAGGTGAAAAAAGAGCATAACCATGCTTACCATCAAGATACTTATCAACACTTTTAAATATCTTCTTTTTCTGATCGTCGTTAACCATATCAGCTAAGATAGCCCAACTCTGGGTATTGAGATATATCTTACCTTCTTTATTCTTCTTAGACCCATAAACAGTTCCCTTATCAGTATACCCTCTTGTATACCAATCACCATCCCAGGCAACTTTGTTTATGCGATCAGTCATAATCTTAGCTTTTTTAAGAAAATCTGCTGCTTTGGCATCTTTACCAATAAGCATTGCTAATTCAGCTAAAGTCTTTAAAGATCTAACTAATGCCATGGCTAACCAGACACTCTCACCTTTTAAGTCTTTACCTGCAGCATCAATTCCATCATTCCAGTCAGCATGACCAATAAGAGGCAATCCCTTTCTTCCAACATCATGAAAGGTGAAATTCAAGTTCCTCTCAAGGTGCTCAAAAAGAGTACCACTACCATCTTTTTTTGGCCCACCGTGCCATTTAACATCTTTTACCCATCCACCAATCCACTTATCCTTAAGATAAGGGAATTTTTTAAGAAGAAACTTTTTATCACCAGTTTCTTTCACGTAAGACGCTACAGTATATGTTAACCATACAGGATGATCTTTATTCGGTCTGCTTCCTGCGGGGCCCATTGTAGATGACCAACCAGGCGCAGCTGTACCTTCTTTTCTAATTAATGCAGCAATAGTCTCTATCTTGTCCTTTGCATGAGCTGCATTAATTGAAAGAATGCCTTCAGCATCCTGACATGAATCTCTATAGCCTCTACCGCCAGAACCCTCATGAAAAAATGATGGAGATCTCGACCAGAAGTTGCAAATGTAAAGCTGATATTTCACCCAAATATTCATCATTAAATCAAAATCCATATCAGGTGTTTCAATTATCACATTATCAAGTATTCTATCTCTCCATACTTTCTTAACTTGAGCAAGTTCTTTTTTTACTTTTGCGACGTTCCTATACTTTTCAAGAAGCTTTTTTACTTCTGCGCGGCTACTAGTCTGACCCAATATAACCACAAACTCTTTACTTTCTTTCGGCTTCAGGCTAACTTCATGTATTAAAGCTCCAACTCCGTCCTCCCCAGAACAAAGTCCATCTTTTATAATCTCACCTTTCATAATTACTTCCGGACTTTCTTCGGTATTACTTAATCCAAAAAAGGCATCTTTTCTAGTTGAATATCCTTTAATAGGAAGAGTAGAAGCAAAAAATACTTCATCTTCAAACGGTTTAATATCCATATCCTGCCAACAAGCAGTCTTTTTAGCTATAATTGCCTTGATATCCTTTTCGTATGAAAACCTGTTATATAAATTAAGAATATTTCTATATATTAATTCTTCGTGATAATCTCCTACTAACCATTCTACAAAAGGATAAACAACTAAATCTTTCTTTTTGCTTGTATCATTTTTCATTTTAATAATCCAAAGCTCACAGGTATCATGCTCTGGAACAAAATAGGTTACCTCTGAAGATAAGCCATCATGCTTAGAGGTGATTGTAGTGTAACCCAGGCCATGACGTGACTCAAACTGCTGATACTTAGCCCTAATAGGCTGATAAGTCAAAGAAAAGGCTTTTTTCTTGCCTTTATCATGGACACAGACATATCTACCGGGTCTGTCAAAGTGGAAATTCTCAGGGTGCCACCTAAGTATCCTGTCGCTGCGGCAATCCTTATAAAAACTATAACCACCAGCTGTTTGTGAAATAACAGCACAGTAATCTTCATTAGACAAATAGTTAATCCAGGGCCTTGGTAGAACCGGCTCTTTCATAATGAATTCTGTGCCATCTTTTGAAAATTTACCTAACTTGCTTAAATCCATTTGACTGCCACTCCTTTTTAATTTTAAGTTTTACTTCTTTTTATTTATGCCAATAGAATTTCTTTTTATTAGCTCCGGTTTAAAAATAACTTCCATCTCTTTGATAGGATCATTATTTATAATTGAAAGTAACATTGTTGCCGCTTTCCTGCCAAGTTCAACTAAAGGCAGTTTCATTGATGATAGACTGGATGCTAAAGGCAAAAGCAGCATATCGTTAAAACCAATAACCGATATATCCTCGGGCACCTTATAGCCTCTTTCATTCAAGAGATTTATACAAGCTAGAGCCATAACATCATCAGAAGCAACAATAGCGCTAAACTTAACTTTTTTCTTTAAGAGGCCGCCAAGAGCTGTTGCCGATTGATTAAAGTTAAAAGCCCCTTCAATAATTAAACTTTTGTCATATGATATATTCGCTTCTTTTAGGGCCTTCTTGTAACCCTTAAGACGTTGTTTATCTAGCTGAAAATCAAAAGAACCGGCTAAGAAGACAATCCTTTTGTGTTTTAACTCGATTAATTCCTTAGTGGCATCGTACAAACCGCCCTCATTATCAATCAGTACAGAGGGAGCTGTAATATTAGGTATGGTTCTATTTACTAATATTACGGGAACTTTTTTTGCAAAGAGTTCAATAACATCTTTATTCTTTGCTTCTTCACTTAAAAGTATTAATCCGTCAACTCTCTTTTCCTGAATGGCCTTTAAATAATATGGGGATAAAGCTTTCTCTTTAGCTGAAACCGTCCTGACTAACTGCAGAAAATAACCTCTTCTTTCCAAAACACCAGCAATACCACTAATCACCTGATTAAAATAGGGATTAATAATATCTTCCAAATCTTTAATGGCTACAGCTACATTATAGGTCTTTCGGCTAACTAAACTACGAGCAATAACATTGGGAGTAAAATCAAGCTTCTCAACAATCTTCTCTACCTTCTTTTGAGTTGTTTTGCCAACTTTATGAAGGTCTGTCTGATTTATTACGCGGGATACCGTTGAAATAGAAACACCCGCTTTTCTAGCTATATCTTTATAGGTTATTGACATTTGTCTTCCTTTTAGGTTAAACGTTTTCCATAATCAACCGCTGTAATGTATCATATACAAAAGGTACTGTCAAGGATTTTAGGAAAATTTTTTTTCTACTTTAAAAATAGTATTTTACGTGAATGATTAGCTTTTTATAGCCCCGCGCGCTTACTTCTGAAACAAAATAATCCCACCATTGCACACATTAGAAGCGTGATTGTTGAGGGCTCAGGAACCGGCTCAAACAAGTCATAATAAATTTCACGCGGTACCGTAATATCAGGATTTTCTCCATCGTCAATAATTTAAAAAACGTTTACCTTAAATAATAAAAAAACTCCATCTACCCTTAATAATTTTAATTAATCCAAAAAATATCATCCCGGGGAATATCTTTTTCGCGGCCGTATTCCATTGGGTCATATCCCCACTTTCCCAATAAATACCAGGATGAGGCCGCGACATTAGGATTTGTTTCAACGCCATTCCATAAATTTCCCTCGCCATAATGCGTCCCTTTATTCGTCGTATACGGAATGCCGCCTCTCTTAGGATTCCCCGACACACTGATAATCATCTTTTCTAATTCACGAATATAATATTCAGCCATAAAATTCAATCCAGCCGTCCGGTATGCCACGACCATCTCCCCTGTTCCTTCCAGCCAAATAGTATCTAAATCTAAATCAAAACAAAATCCCGTTATATTTTGATTATTAACCGCGGCAATTTTTGTAATTCTATATTGATCGGCATTATTTAATAATTCAAGCGGCATATCCTTGAAAGCGCAATAACCCCAAGAGTGCAAATCTAAGGCATATTTATACTTTTCATGTTCTTTCCAAGCTAAAAAACTCTTTGTTTGCGGTTGCCAATATTGAGTTTTAAGAAATCCAAGTATATCTTTATGAAACCCGCTATAGCCATTAACGGCATTAAAAGCGTCAATCGCGCCCTCAGTTGACTTCAATATCCGCTTACCATCTTGATCATAACCGCCCCAAATCCCCCCGTCAGCTTCATCCTTCAGAGAAACAATCCACTCCTCAAGAACACACTTTAATTTTTCATACTTATTATTTCCCGCCAGCCGGTGATAATTATTAATTGCTATAAGCAGCCAGGCATTATCTCCCAACCAGCGATGGGGTTTTCCATCGGGAGGAAAACCGTCACGATCACGAAACTGACCAAAACCGCCCGGCGAAACCATCATTTCACATTCAATTCGCTGAGTAAAAAAATCAAATATTAACTCGGCTCGATCAAAATCACCTTCAACAGAAAAAACTATCGCGGCTAAAGCGTTTTCATAAAGCGAAACAAAATTACTGTTTTTTGTACTTTCAAGAAGCCCATTGGGAAGCTGGAGCTCTAATAGCCATCCATATACTTCCACGTCCCGCCCTTCACTTTCAAAAGACGGCGAAAACCGTTCTTCATTTTTTACACTTCTGCAAAGAGGCGCACAGCCAGACAAAACACTTAAGCTTAAAACAAGACACAGTAATATAAATTTCCGATAAACTCTATAATTTCTCATTTTACAACTCTCCCGCCGCAAAGCAATTTTTAAC
>JAVCCI010000032.1 GCA_030765555.1 Candidatus Kappaea frigidicola | reverse complement strand
ATTTTTATCCTTAGCAACAATTTTTGGGAACACTTCAGAAAGAAAATATCTTACTCCTTTACGTTTTACTAATCTTCCAACAGTTAATAAAATTATTTTGCTTTCTATAGCACAACAAATGCGTTCTTCAATTTCTCGGACATCTGTTAAATTTACAACTGTTTTGACCATTGCATTAATGCCAATGGGGATAACAACGGTTTTTTCTTTCGAAATATTTCTCTTTAAACACTCATTCTGAGTTTGCTTGCTAATACACACTACCTTATCGCATTTATTTACTAACTTGGGAATAAAATATTGATATATTTTCGCTGGATACGTAATATCTAATCCATATACTGTCACAAGGATAGGTATGTGAAATAACTTTTTCAATATAATACCAAGTGGAGACAATACAGAATCACCCAAGTGAATAATTTCAACTTGTCTCAAACTAATTATGTAGATAGCTTTTAATAACGCATACAAAAGAAAAAAAGGTAAAAAAATCTGCGATCTTTTCCACGCAATAACAGAAATCACGGTAAAATTACTTACAGCAGTGGTCAATTCATAGCTAAACTTTTGCATCCCCCCTATTGAGGGAGGATATTTTCTTGTGATAAACAAAATCATATTTTACTCTACTTTAATTTATTCTTCCTGTTTTATATCAATAACAACGGGTGGTTTTGGATTACCTGTTTTTTTGTCAACTTCCAATTCCCTAACCTTTGTCAAAATATCCTCCGCGATTCTTCTGGTACTGCAAACAAGGTCTGTTAACAGCCCCAGCATAGTAACCAAAAAACCGACTGTAATGAGGATGGAAGCAATAATTAATGACTGGATATGACCGGAAGGATTTAAACCTATAACATAGAAATATAGAAATCTTAACACAAAAAGTACACCCAGTGAAACAAGTATCGCGCCGGTAGTTACAAAAACTCTGAAACCTTCATAAGCAACATAAACTTTAATAATTGTTGCCGTTGATCTTTGCACATAATGAAAGATACTCGTAAAGAGCCGGGACTTTCTTAAGGGGCCGTTCGTTTTTACGGGAACGTCTTTCACCACCAACCCCTTTTCTCCCGCCTGGATAATAGTCTCAAGGGTATAAGAAAAATCACTCACTATATTTAATTTCATCGCCGCCTCTCTCGAAAAGGCCCTGAAGCCGCTGGTTACATCCTTAATTTTAAGCCCCGAAAGCCGTGAGACCACCCAACTGCCTATAAATTGTAAAACACCCTTAATAAAACCCTGCCGGCCGGCCTTTAAAATCTCTCTATTGCCGATAATAATATCAGCTTCTTTATTTATAATCGGCTTAATCAAATCGGGAATAGAACTGCCGTCATATTGATTATCAGCATCTGTATTAATAATAATATCAGCTCCCAGCCTGAGAGACTCTTCAATCCCCAACTTAAAGGCATAAGCAAGACCGGCATTTCTATTGAGGCGAAGTATGTGCTGAACGCCGTTTTCTCTGGCAATATCAGAGGTATTGTCAGTGCTCCCGTCATCAATAACCAACACCTCAACCTCATCAACGCCTTCAATCTGCTTGGGGATATCCTTTAGCGTCACAGGAAGGGTTTTTGCTTCATTTAAACATGGAATTTGAATAATAAGTTTCATAGTTTTACCTCCTTATTTAATATGCCTATTAGACATATTAAATAACCAATAACCAAGATACAAGTTACAAGTTACAAACAATTTCCAATAATCAAGCCACAAGATACAAAATATAAACAATCATCAATAATCAAACAGTTGTTTCTGTTTTGGTTATTTGAATTTGGTCATTGGTTATTATTTGGTTATTGCATCTTGTTTCTTGCCTGTACCCGTGGGTATATCTTAAAATTTTCATATAACCCCTTAGCTTAATAATCCCTGGATAATTAATGCTACAGCTTCCTCTTCAGAAAGACCCCTAGACATTAAAGTCTGAAGCTGCTTAGAATCAACGCTGCCAATAGCCGCTTCATGGGTTACGTGAGCCTTGGGATCTCTTACTTCTACAATCGGAGTAGCACTGGCAATAGCTTTATCTTGTACTATTTCTTTACAATCAACGTGACCCCTAGTAAATGGTGCCGTAGCTATGATTTTATTAAATACCTCAGCTCGAGCATTCTGCCTTAGGGCAACCCTTGAAGTCAAAACTCCTCTTGCCCCTTCGCCTTCAAGCAAGGCAGACTCATTTATTTTTATAACATCGTCTCCACTGCCATTTATTTTGGCGGTCATTTCCATCACGCTATGAGCCAGGCAAATTGTCTCATAATCAATCTCTATTTTGCCTACCCGGCCCTGCAAAAGTTCAAAATCTGTTTTAAAGCGGGCATAATCAGAAAGCATAACTCTTGCTTTGGGAACAACTTCCACTCCCCCGGAATCAGCATGGATATGTTTTTCTAAATAAGTGTAGCTGGCATGTTCACCCACCTTTATCTTACCGTTCATTAAATGTTGCACCTTCACCGCATCTGGGAAAATGCAGTGGGCAATCACAAAAATAGAGGCCTTGGGCTTAATATCGATATCAAGAATAATTCTTTGAACACCTTCTTGTTTAAGCATTCCAAAGCACATGTGAACCGGATTCTTAATAACCACTCCCTCTTCAAGAACAATTTTTATATCTACACCATCTTTAATTTCTTTAGGAATAACATTTAATCCGGGTAAACTTTGGGAGCTAATCACCTTATCATGACTAATTGTTAGATGGGCTACATTAGGATCATCTAAAGCTTTATCTATGTGAGCTGTTTTATATAATCTTAATGCGTCATTATTTGGCATCATCGGCCTCCGGCATATTTTGATGGTCGCAAGGCATGCATTTTCCTTTAAAATATCGACACATACTGTGACCACTGCCTTTTTCCATTAAATGCCCACAGCATAATAAAAAAGCATCTTCAGCGTGTTCTAAAACTTTTAAGCTATGAGTAATTAAAATAACCGTCGAGCCTCTTTTTTTAAGAATCTTTATGGCATCAAATATCCTCTCTAAGGATTCAATATCAATGCCTGAATCAGGCTCATCCAAGAGTACTACTTGAGGCATCATAGCCAATATTGAAGCTAATTCAACTTTTTTTCTCTCGCCACCGCTTAATGTTTTATCTACTGCCCTTTTTAGATAGAGGTCCGGTGCTAAGCCGGACTTAAGAAGGGCTTCTTCAGGCTTAAATCCTTTTTCTGGAGAGTAAGCAGCTTCAAGAAAACTACTTATAGTCAAACCTTCGTAGCGGGCTGGCTCCTGCCAGGCAAGAGTAATACCCAGCTTGGCTCTTTGATCTATGCTTTTATCTTTAAGAGATTCTCCTTTAAAAATAATATCCCCTTCAAACTTGCGATATCCTTCAAGTCCCATAATAGTAAAAGCCAGCGATGATTTGCCGGCCCCATTAGGCCCTACCAGAGCATGAATTTTACCTGGTAAAAATTCCAAATTGACATTATGGAGAATTTTTTTATCGCTTAGGGTAAGACTTATATTTTTGAGTGTTAAAACGCTCATAATTTATCCTTTTTAAATTTATGCATTCCAAAAATGCATCTTGTTTTGACATATAGTATATGATACTATAAATTCATGTTAAAGCAAATAAGAAAAAAAATCGATGAGCAACTTAAAATGTTCCTGCATAATGACGAATTAGCCCTTAGCTTGGCTAAGTCAAACCTTCCGCTATACAAAGAATTAAGTAAATTTGTCTTAAGTAATGGTAAGCGTATAAGACCGGCGTTATTTGTATTAGCCTATGAGGGGCTAGTAACAAAAAAATCAAAAAGTATATATAAAACTGCTGTATCTTTTGAGCTTTTGCATGACTTTTTTCTTGTTCACGATGATATTATTGACCGCTCAGATTTAAGAAGAGGGGTTCCCAGCATCCATAAGAGATTATCTGAACATCTTAAGGGCTCTAGAAACACAGAATTAAGCGGAACCGATCTAGCTATTATTTCTGGAGATATTTTATTTTCTTTAGCCTTAAAGGCTTTTTTATCATCAGAGACATATTCAAAAAATAGCCATAAAGCTCTCAATAAATTCATAAATTGCTCTTTTTATACTGAAATAGGCGAATACATTGAAATGCTCGAATCTATAAAAAATATTACTCAGGTTAAAAAAGAAGATATTTATAAAATTTATAAGTTAAAAACAGCTATGTATACATTTTCCTATCCCTTATCAATAGGGGCAGAATTAGCTTGCGCCCCAGCGGAAACAATAAAGGGCCTTTTTAACTATGGCATTGCGATAGGAATTGCCTTTCAAATTAAGGATGATATTCTCGGTCTTTTTGCTCACGAAGAAAAAAGCGGCAAGTCTTCTCTGAGCGATTTAAATGAAGCCAAAAAAACACTATTAATCTGGAAAGCTTTTCAAACAGCGAGCCTGAAAGATAAAAAAATAATCCAGGCTTTGCTAGGCAAAACAAAAATTAGCAAACAAGATCTCGATAAAATGCGCTCTATTGTAGAAAAAACAGGCTCACTAACATATGCCAAAAAAGAAATAAATCGTTATTATATAAAATCGCAAAAATTACTTTCAGCTTTAAAAATGAAAAATGCTCAGAAGCAGGAGCTATGCATTATCACAAAAAACATTTTGGGTATTAAAAATGAAAATTAATGTAGCTAAATCTGCCGGTTTTTGTTTTGGGGTTAAAAGAGCCCTTAACATTGCTCTTCATACGGTTGAGCATAAAAAAAATGTCTGTATGCTGGGAGACATAGTCCACAATGAAGATGTCGTAAGAACTATTTCTGAAGCTGGCATAAAGAAAATAGGAAGGCTTTCTTCCGGTGAAGGAAAAACTTTACTTATTCGCGCTCACGGAGCCTCAAAAGAAACTTTTATAAAAGCAAAAAAAGCGGGATATACACTAGTTGATGCTACTTGTTTAATGGTGAAAGAAATTCACAAGATAGCTATTAAAAAAGAACAGCAAGGATGTAAAATTATTGTTATTGGAGACAAAAAACATGACGAAGTAAAAGGTATAACCGGTCAACTAAAAAAACAAGCCTTGGTGATTGACTCATTAAAAAGCATTCCTTGCATAGCTTCTTTAAAAAAATATAAAAAAGCGGTTGTTGTTGTTCAATCTACTCAAAATATAGAAAAAGTAGAAAAAGTTATTAAGAAACTTGAAAAACACATCCCTCATCTTGAATTCTATAACACGATTTGTCAACCCACAACTAGCAAGCAACAAGAGGCCAGAAGCCTACCTTTAAAAAATGAGGTTATGATTGTGATTGGATCTAAAACCAGCGCAAACACTAAACGTCTTTATGAAATTTCAAAATCCCTTAACAAAAAGACTCATTGGATTCAATCCCAGAAAGACCTGAGAAAAATTTGGTTTTTGAATGTTAAATCGGTAGGAATAACAGCAGGAGCCTCAACTCCTGATAAAACTACAAAAGAAGTTGTAAAAAGAATAAAAGACTTCGCTATTTAATCTTTCCTTTAGCCATAAAGGTCTTAATGCTTTCAGGAAATACTTCTCTTATTTTATGCGGCCATACAAAACCTGTTTCTTTTAGGCGCTCATTGGAATAAAGTCTGTCTTTTAAAAAAAACCTAATTTTGCCTCCTAGGCCAGGTATTCTAAATAAAATAGGCTTAAAAACACTGGGCATATTCCAAGTACAAGGGGCTTTAATTTGCTTGCTTATAATATCAAGTATTTCTTTAACCGTTAGCACATCCTCATCAGCCACAAAAAAACTTCCTTCTAGAAAGTTATCACTATTGATGCTTTTCATAATAACCGCTACAACATTTTCTACATAAACTAGGTGTAATTTTTTTCTTCCTTCATCCAACGTAAACAACAGTCTTAATTTAAGAAGCGGGAGCAAAATCTTTAGAAGGTGTGGCTCATCAGGACCATAAACCATGCATGGTCTTAAAATAACTATCTTGAGGCCCCTTTGCCTAAAAGCTAAGATAATCTTTTCGGCTTCTATTTTTGATTCTCCATAAGGACTTGTAGCTTTGTAGGGCAGGTCTTCTATTAAAGGAATATCAGGATTACCGCTAATAACCGATACAGAACTCAGATAAATAAAGCGATCAACATTTAAATTTTGCGCTAATTCACATATGTTTTGAGTTCCAAGGACGTTGGTTTTGTAAAGTAAGTCTTTGTTGTCACCTACATATGCAGCACAATGGATAATTATATCAATATTGTGGCGAAGAATTTTTGTAAGGGTATGCTTTTGAGTAATATCAGCATATATAAACTTTACACCTAGGTGTTCAAGTTTTCTTGCTTTCTTATCATTTCTAACAAGACAGAATATTTTGTAATCATGTTTTTTAGCTAGCGCTTCTACTAAGTGCCCACCAATAAAACCAGTAACTCCTGTTATCAAAATATTCATAAAAGGCATAACCTCCTGTTATTATTATGCCCTTTATTAATAGACAAGTCCATTATTTTTTAAAAAAATCTCCCTTTATCATTCTTGACATGATATTACTATTTTTGCCGGCAATCTATCGACTTGTATTTTTTTATCTTCTTTGACTTTGACTCCTTTGCCATTTACTTTGACCGATAAAACCAGACCTTTGCAAGGGGCAATAAAAACTAAGTCATTTGGACAATTAATATCACCTGTAATAATACAAGTAATTGTATAGCGATTTTTTCTAAAAACAAAAGTTAGAAATTTATTAAGAGATTTACTTATTGAATAATTAATATCACCATAGTGTGTTGGAATATTTTTCACTGTTACAGAATCATTCTCAAGCCACTTATCATCAATACCAGCCGCTAAATATAAAGTATCATCTCTTTCATAAACAAAAAGACTTCTTATGAAATTAGCACATATAGCTCCAATCCAAGCGTGAGGCATGTCTCCTATATATTGCGGTCTTTCAGCTATATCATGAACAACTTCTCCCCAATGATTCCATTTAAGCGGCCTTCTATCTCTTAGAAAATAATTCATCATGGTTAGAGCTTTTTCCTTTTCACCCAACATTAAATAAGCAGTAGCTGTTCTTATCTCATAAGGAGTATAAGCGCTTTTGGCTCCTTGGGGCAAACGAGGTAGAAGTGTGTTTTCATAATATTTATCAAGCGTATACATAAGTCCTACATCCATAAAATATTCGTTTTCTTCTGTAGGCCAGACTGAAATAGCAGTTGAAGTCGCATCAAAGTCTGCTTTTTCAAAACATCCGGGAATATTCTTTATCTCTCTTTTTTCTTGAATAAGCTTAATATTATTTATGAGGTTTTTTCTTAAATCTTGTTCTTCTTTTTGCATCCAAGGAATCTCACTTTCCCGGCCTAATTCCCGGGCAAGATATTGACCTTCTTTAAGTCCTTTTAAAGCCCAGAAGTCATCCCAAAGACTGTGCTGAGCCGGAAAATATCCTTCATGACTGTTAGATTCCGGCAAGATACCATAAAAATATGTGCCTTCATATTGAGCCGTCAATCTTTGCTTTCTTAAAGTTTCAATAAATCTAAGTGCTAAAAGAACATTATCAAACTTATCTTCCAAAAACTTTTTATCTTTTGTAAACCGGTAATAATCTGATATAGCAAAGACATAGGCTCCCTGACCATCCCACTCTGTCCAAGTGCTAGCCCATCCCGGCATTTGTCCATTTCTTTCTAAAATACATGGGAGTTCTCCGCTGGGCCTTTGACACGTCGTAACCCAATCAAGATATTGT
>JAVCCI010000077.1 GCA_030765555.1 Candidatus Kappaea frigidicola | reverse complement strand
CAGTTGTATGATAATTATTACGGTCCTATTGGCTTGCGGCCAACCTTTATAAAATATGCATCTTTATCTTTTAATTGATGGATGAAAGCCTTAAGTTCTGCATCTCCTTTATAGGGCCAAAAACCAAGAGACTTAGCTTCCTGATACGCTTCCTTGATAGTCCAACTTTCAACCACAACTCTATACATAGCGATCATTGCTCCAGTTATATCCCGACCACTAGCACCATGCGCAAAAACAGGAAGATTATTTTTATTTGTGACTATATCAAGAAACTCCAATACCTGCTCATCAGTCGGCCTTTCGTAGGCAGACATAGGAATATTATAAAATTCCATTCCAAAAGCATGAACCATCGCTCTTTCATTATTAACATCATCTGAATCCTGCTGAAAACTGACTATTGTTTTGATATTCATATTTTGAAGACGCATTAACCCATCCATATCCGGTTCCCCACCCCTATACAATCCATTATTAACCTTATAAAAAGCAGGGATACTTTTAAACTGGTCATTATCATAATTATTATGCACACAACCAGAAATGAATACTAAACTAAATAATAATACATATATATATTTTTTCATTAAATTAATTCCACCTCTTCATCAATTTGCGGCATATGAGCATTATAACCTCGCCTCACTAGTGAATCAAGTAAACTTGTTGATTGATCCTCATCCCCATGAACTATATATACACCTTTTAGAGAAGAATCTGATTTCCTAACATAGTTTATTAAATCTTCTTTATCAGCATGAGCACTAAAAGCATTGATTACCTCAACTTCTGCTCTTAGATTATACTCAACACCAAAAATCTTAACCCGAGGGTGCCTTTCAACCATACGTCGGCCGAGAGTATTTTTTGCCATATAACCCACAATAAGAACCATATTTTTTTCATCTTCAATATTATTCTTTAAGTGATGAAGTATGCGACCAGCTTCACACATGCCAGAAGCAGAAATGATTATCATGGGGCTTTTATCATCGTTAATCTTCTTTGATTCTTCAACACTTCTCGTGAAATGAAGATTCTTAATTCCAAAAGGACTCTCATCATGATAAAACATAACTCGAGCCTCTTCATCAAAACATTCAATATGCTTTTTAAAAACACCAGTTACATTAACAGCCATTGGACTATCTACATAAATAGGCAACTCGGGAATTTTTTTGCCCTTCATTAGCTCACTTAGATAATAAATTATCTCTTGCGACCTACCTAAGGCGAACGAAGGAATAATAACCTTACCTCCGCGCTCCACAGTCCGATTGATATAAAACGATAAATCATCCTCCGCGTACTGAATATCTCCGCGAAGCCTACCGCCGTAAGTGCTTTCAATTATTAAATAGTCCAAAAAGCCTTTGGGTAAAAAAACCGGATCTTTCAATAGAGGCATATTAGCCCTGCCTAAATCAACGGCGTACGCCAAGTTAATCTCTTTTTCACCCTGCGCCTTAATGTTAAGCACAATTATAGCCGAGCCAAGAATATGACCGGCATCTATGAAAGTACAGCTGATATCTTCTGTCACCTGAAATTTAGTGTTATAGGCCATGCCTTCAAACAAGTCGAGTGATTTTTCGGCATCCCGGGTCGTATAAAGCGGCTTTCGCAGAGGCAACCTTCTCCTTTTATTTATCTTATTTAAAAATTTAATGTTTTCTTCCTGTATATGGGCTGAATCCAGAAGCATAATTTTACATAAATCAGCTGTAGCCTCAGTTGTATATATCTTATTATGAAAGCCCTGCTTAGTAAAATTAGGGATATTACCACAATGATCTATGTGAGCATGAGAGACTATCAGAGCATTTACTTTAGCCGGATCAAACGTAAAGGTACTGTTTATTTGATAATAATCATCTCTTTTACCTTGAAAAAGACCACAATCAATTAGAACTTTACTTTTAGAAGTCTCAATTAAATGAGTGGATCCGGTGACTGTTCTGACTCCGCCGCAGAATTTTACTTTTACTGACATATTATACCTTTCCTATTATGAATTTTTAATATTTCTAAAACACGGTAATATTTTATGAGCATCAAAATTATACCACATTCTATAGAATAATGAATATGGTAAAAATGCTTTTTGAAATAAGCTATCAACAAGCAGGTGTCCAAGCATACCCAAAGAAAGGGCTAAAGTATATCTGCCTAAACCCAATAGAAAACCAGTGAAATAAATAAATATAACTAATTCCCAAGAATGAAAGAATATATATATTTTTCCTGATTTTAAAAAATTAATTAAAGCAAATTTCTTTAAATTAAATTTTAACCCAGCATACAAAAAATAATCTATAAAATGATCTACATCAATTAATATACCACCCACTACAACCAAAGCCACTAATGTAAAGCTCAAATATATTTTATAGATTACTATAGATACTATTAAAGTCACAACTATATGTGTTGATAAATCAACTATAAGGTGTCTATATTTATCAATATTAATCAATATTCGTATCTTCTTTTTGAATCACCTTAATCCCGGAGACTTCATCATTTTCTCTTAAAACATCTGTTATGTCAAACTTTTCCCCTGCTCCCAGGCGAGAATCAGAAGACGGGTAATCTCTTTGAATGGCTTCAACCTCATCTTTACTCAAGATAATTGTCATTATGGTTGTCTTGACAGCAACTTTTTCATCATCTTCTTTAATTATCTGACCTTCATAAGTATTGCCATTTTTTAAGTAAATTATGTCAGCTGATACTGCCTGAGGCAATAATAAAATAAGGAGGCATGCCAAAAAAAACATTCTTTTCATATTCTAACTCCTTTGATATCAAGACGTTCGCGTTCACTCACTCTAAGAATTAAGACGCTCATTTTATTCGCTTTAAGAATTAAGTTTTTTTCACTTAATGTCGCCTTTTATTCAATCCTATTTTCTATTACCTCTTCGGTCTAAGCTCTTAGCTATTCTTTCGCTTTTAATTTAATCCTTAAAACTCACCATCAGTTTGTTAGTGGTGAGTGCCTTAATCCTTAATCCTGCTTCATTATAACATAAAAAAAACTACTCTGAAGCTAAAAAATCCTTGAGTTCATATACTTTTAATATATTTACTGCTCTTTTATCTTTTCTTATCTCAAAGTGCAGGTGTGTCATCATATCAGCTGCATCAGCATTACCTGTCTTGCCTACTTCACCAACTACCTGCCCCTGCCTCACCCATCTCTTTGGCTTGACATATACTTTATTAAGGTGAAGGTAGTATGATTTAGTCCCATCACGGTGTTTAATAACTAAATAATTACCTGATAAGTCGTCATAAGTTACCTTTTCTACCCAACCGCATTTAGCAGCTAAAACAGGCGTACCAACTTCTGCCGTTAAATCAATCCCTCGATGCCTATAACCTCTTCTAGGGGCTGCAAAATGACCATCTCCATACTTATCAACCCTAATAACCAGAGGCATTTCAGCTGGAAGAGGCTTAATGATATCGTATTTATCAATACAATAATAGCTATAAACAAATCGCCCACCAATAGCCAAAACAGCTATAATAATGAGCGTTATAATTATTTTTTTAAGATTATATTTAAACTTCATAAGATGCTTATTTAACTTTTAAAACGATTATAGTTATATCATCGTGCTGAGGCGCCTTACCGGAAAATTCAGCAACATCTTTTTTGAGTGCCTCTAGAATACCCGCAGCATCTTTTTGATGATTAGCCTTAGTGACATCCTTTATTCTTTGAAAGCCGTATTCTTCTTTCTTTAAATTTCTAGCCTCACTAACCCCATCAGTATAAAAAACTAAAGCATCCCCGGAGGCTAATGTAAACTTTTTTTCATTAAACTCAGCATTAGGTATTAAGCCCAAGGGCATACCCTTTGTGGGGCGCTCTTCAACTATTTCATCTTCTTTGGCCCTGTAATGCATTAAAGGCAAGTGTCCTCCATCAGATAAAATAACTTCTTTTGTCTTAATGTTGATTACAGGATACGATACCGTAACAAACAATCCTGTCTTAGAGCCCTTTTGAAGCTCATTATTTAATCTGGCCAATACCTCATCGGGCTTAGCAACATCAGTTGACCAAGCCTTAAATTCCGTTACAATTCTAACCATAAATAAAGCGGCCGGAATACCCTTGCCGGAAACATCAGCAATCATAATCCCGAATTCATCATTAGGCAGAATTACAAATTGGTAAAGGTCTCCGCCGACCTGCTTAGCTGCATTCATATTAGCTGCAATATCAAAGCCCTCTATTTTTATCGGATCCATAGGTAAAAAACTTTCCTGGATACGACGAGCTACTTCTAATTCTTTTTCTAAAACCTCACTTCTATGCATTTCTACAATCAGTCCATAAAAAGTCATCCCTAAATATAGAAAAACACTAAATGTTACCGGATAAAATAAATCAATCCATAAACCCAGATATATAAAGAGCGCAAAACTTACAATCACTAAACCTGCTATAGCAATAACATTAAGGAAAAGACCTTTGTAGATAGAGTGCTTACCCAGAGCCACAATAACACAAGACAAACCCACTAAGATAAGAAGATTTATCCAGCGCTCCACCCTTATAATATACTGATTAGTAGTTATTGAATTAAAAAGATTAAGATGAGCTCCAACACCCGGATATCTTTCCCCGACAGGAGCTGGGTGCATATCAAAAAGACCCGTTGCAGTTAAAGCCACATAACAAACCTTATCCTCAAGATCCTTTAAATCAACAACTTGCTCACCCATAGCTTCAAGAGAATCAGAATAACAATAGGCGTCTAATATATCTACAAAAGAATAATGTTTGTAAACTCCTCCCCATTTATCAATATAATTAATGATTATTTCGTTTCTACTATTAATGGGGATAGTTACTTTATTGGAGAGTTTTATAAAATTACCCTTATCAAAAATAACTTCTTCGTCTTTAACCTCAAAGTAATCTTTAACAGCACTAAGGCTTAACTGAGGATAATATTCGTCCTTATCTTTTATATAGAGTGGAATTTTTCTGTATTTTCCATCGATATCAGGAATGATATTAATATGCCCGCTTCCAGCAGATACTTCTTTTAATTTCTTAATAATTACGCCTTCACGACAGTCAGCTGTAATTTCACCACGCTTTGTATAATCAATAATGAAACTATAAGGATAATATACATTACCATAACTAGCAGTTGCATTGATTAATTGACTATCAAAAGTACTCGGCTCAGTAAAAAGAACATCAAAAATAACCATTTTAGCCCCCGCTAACTTTAAAGCCTCTATCAAATTAGCATGAAACAACCTTTCAAACGGCCAGGAACCAATGCGCTCAATATCATAATTAGATATTTCAATAATGACTATGTCGGGATTTATTTTTTGTGATTTATTAAAGGTAGGCCTTAACTGAAAACGCCAGTCAATAGTCTGAAGCTCAAATATCTCAAATACTCTAAAATAACTCAAAAGAAGGATAATTAGAGCACAGAGACATATAATGGAATATTTTATTATTTTATCGCGGTATTTGCGCATTAAATAATTATCTTACCTTGAAAAACTAATTTATGATAGACCCGCGGGCATCATTTTTACTATCTTTAGTTTTTTCGTTCTCTTTGTCTTCATCTTTAGAATCATTATCATCAGACTTGATAAGCAGCTTCCAAGGATGAGCTTTTAAATCAGCACTAAAATCTTTAAAGTTCTGAGTAATGGATTCCATATTTTCTATAGTTACATCAATTTCTTTTCTTGTAACTATATCATCAACATGACCAGTCAATTTATTAACATTCTTTAAAGCTTCATCAAGGTTTTCAGCCATATCATCAGCTTTATCAAGTAGAGCCTCTAATCTAAAAGGATTTTCTCCTATAACAGGTTTTTTAACATCTCTAAAAGGACTGCCTGTGCTGCCGCCAGTGATTTCAATATATTTTTCGCCCATCATACCTAAAGTCGTAATATAAAATTTTGAGTCCTCCCTAGCCTTAGCCCCGTCATCTAAGAAGAGATCAACAGCAACATGGGTTCTCTGGGCATCAGATACAATTGTTATAGACTTAACATACCCAACTTCAGCTCCGCAAAGTCTCACCGGTGAATGTTCCCTTAGACCACTGACGTAATCATAGAACACACGCAGAATATAACCCTCCTTCTTAAAATGCAAAGCCCCCGTTGAATAAACAAAGACAATAACAATAAAAAGGACAATTAAAAGCATTAATCCTGTTTTAAATTCATTGGTAATCTTGGGCATGGTTTAACTCCTTATTTCTCGGTTAATTCCTTTAAATAATTATCACCTTTTTGCAAAAAAGTAATCGGACCATCTGGTTTTCCGTTAATAAACTGATGAACAAGAGGATCCTTTGAACTTTTTATTTCTTCCGGAGTGCCCACGGTAACGATTTCACCCATGTGAAGCATAGCTATACGACTGGCTATTCTAAATACACTCTGCATATCATGGGTAACTACTACTGAAGTTACTGAAAGTTTTTTTGAAAAATCTAATATTAGCTGATCTATAACGCCAGCTACAACCGGATCTAAACCAGCTGTTGGCTCATCATAAAACACATAGGCCGGATCAAGCGCGATAGCCCTAGCTAAGGCGGCCCTTTTGTTCATGCCGCCAGAAATCTCACTTGGCAATAGACTACCCATGCCGCGCATATTTACCATACTGAGCTTCAAATTAACTATAATATCTATTACATTTTCATCTAAAGCAGTGTGTTCCCTTAAAGGCAAAGCAATATTATCTTTAATATTCATATAATCAATTAAACCGCCCGATTGAAAAAGCATACCTATTCTGCGCCTAATCATATCAAGCTCTTGACGGGGCACAGCATTAATATCCTGACCTTCAATTAACACCTGGCCTTCATCAGGATGCAATATCCCGATAATGTGCCTTAAAAGCGTACTCTTGCCGCAGCCGGAACCTCCCATGATAACCATAACTTCACCTTTATAAATTTTAAGGTTGACGTTGTTTAAAATACGCCGCCCGGCAAAATTCTTAACTAAATTTCTTATTTCTATAACTGGTTTTTCGTTTTCTTCCATAACCATCCTTACATATTACCAAAGTAGAATACAGCCGTTAAGATTGCATCAGCTACTATTATTAAAACAAATGAGGTAACTACACTCTCGGTAGTTGCCTTACCAACGCCCTCAGCGCCGCCTTTCGTGTTTAAGCCCTTATAACAAGCAACAAGACAGATAATTACACCAAAAACAGCACTCTTTAGCAAGCCGGTCATTATGTCTTTTAAGGCTAGGAATTCCTTGGTCATTTCAATATATAAATACGGATTAATATTTAAATTTGTAACCCCTATAAAAAAACCACCTAAGATACCGCTTAAATCAGCTATTGCTGCTAATGCGGGCATCATAATCAATAGAGCTAAAAATCTGGGAACAACTAAGAATCTAACCGGATTTATAGCCATGGTTTCTAAGGATTCTATCTGCTCGCTTACTTTCATGCTGCCCAATTGAGCGGTAATTGCCGCACCTACCCTGCCGGCCACAACCAAGGCTGTCAATACCGGCCCTAATTCTCTAGTTATAGAAACAGCGACTAATCCAGTTACGTAGATAACCGCACCTAACTGCTGCAACTGATAAGCACTCTGCATAGCAAGTACAAAACCGGTAAAGACAGCAATAAAAAAGACAATAACGATCGACTTGACCCCCACAAAAACCATCTGATCGAAAATACTGTCTCGTTTAGCCGCCTTGCCTTTAAAAGGGCCTATAAAAAGCCAATGCAATATTTGCATTAAAAGATAAAACATATCTTTTACCGTAGCAAACAAGGTAAGAGCTTTTATGCCTAAAGAAGTTACTAAATCTACTGATTTTTTATTTTCCATATCTTAAAAAGAGGTTATCGCTTTTTCTTCCGTATCTTCAAAGTCAAATATATCTTTCAATCTAACCATATCAAGGATTTCAATTATTTTCTCAGGGGTTTCGGCTAATTTTAAATCACCATCGGCACTTTTTACCTTCTGTAGGAGCTCAACTAGCGTAGCCATACCAGAACTATCTACATAGCCAACATCCTTTAAGTTGACGACCACTTTTTTCGCACCTTTATCAATAGCTTCAATAAGCTGTTTTCTTAAATCGGGAGAAGTTGAAAATGTTATCTCACCACTTATTTTACAAACCAAAACCTCACCTTTATGTTCTATAGATATATCCACCTTTAATCTCCCTCTTTTAAATTTTTTATCATGTTAATTTGATTACCCGCATCGTTATAAAATACTTCATCCATCAGGCGGCGAATTAAATAAACACCCCTGCCCTTTAATTCCTGAAGGTTTTCTTCTAATGTTGGATCGGGGAGATTTTTATAATCAAATCCCTGCCCCTGATCACTTATAGTTACTTTTAAGATATCATTATCTATATTGTAAGTAATTTCAACCGGTAAGTCTGGTTGTAATTTATTGCCGTACTTCATGGCATTGATTAAGGCTTCTTCTAAACAAAGTCGTATATCCAGTAAATCATAAGAAGATAAATTAAACGGTAGGAGAGATTCCAATATTTGGGCACTTGCCCCTTTAACATTTTTAAGCTCACTTGGAATCTTCATCGCTTCAGATAGTTTCATACGAATCCCTTTATCATTAGTTTATATTATTATACATAAACATCCTCCACTTTGTAAACCCTTTTCTTTGTTTTTTTATTAATTATAAGGTATAATAATTTTATGAAAAAGTTATATATAATATTTTTACTATGTACATTATTTTTTATACTCACATCCTGTGCTAGCCTTAAAGTTAAAGAAAGAAACACAGGCACTCCTCTTATCACAGCCAATGAAGCAGTTCAACTCAATAACGATGAACTACTTGATGAAATTGAATTTCGCATCTTTAATTATTTCTGGAATGAAATATATCCTGAGACTGGAATTGCCTATGATCACACCCAAAACAGGATTGGTAAAGTAGCCGCAACCGGCTTTGAATTAGTTGCTGTCTGCATTGGAATCGAAAGAAACTGGCTCAGTTATGAAGACGGTTATGAAAGATGCCTTTTAATCCTCAATACCTTTTGGGATGACCCCGATGACCCCGATGATATTTATGCAGAAGGTGAATACGGCCTCTACTGGCATTTTATTGATGGCCGCACCGGAAAGAAGACCCCTATAGATTGCGTAGCTATGTGTGATAGCGCTGATTTCATTGCCGGAGCTTTGATTGCCGGAGAATATTTTAAAGGTACTGAAATTGATAAACTTTCAAAAAAAATATATGATAATGTTCAGTGGGATAAATTTGCCGCTTATAATGATGGCAAGGCTGGCTTATTATCTTACGGCTGGGTTCCTCTGGAAACTTCAGAATCTTATTATGATATAGATGGGCTTCTACCTTTTAATATGGGTTTTCTAGCTGATAACTCTCTATTAATATATGCCTTAGCCCTAGGCTCTCAAACTCATCCTATTTCTGAGGATACTTGGCAGGCCTACATGAAAACTTATGCCCCAGGAGACTATGCAGGTTATCAATGCCATATGACTGGAGCTCTTTTTAACCGAGAAGTGCCCTATTCCTTTATAGACCCCCGACGCAAACAAGATAGCAATGTTGATTACTATTTAGATACTATAAATGCAATACTGGCCGATATGGCCTTTAATCAGAGAGAAAACGGGTATCCTACCTGGGCATGGGGCCTAAGCGACTGCTTCGGCAAAGAATCATACTCACATGCCGCACCACCAGGATACATAGCCAATGACGGCACTATTGCTACAAACGCCTTTGTCTGCTCCCTGCCTTTTGTACCTGAAGCATCATTGAGATCGATTAGAAAATCCATTGAACACTACGGCGATAAATATTGGGGTGAATACGGTTTGCCGAGCTCCTATAATCTAAAAACAGATTTCATAAGCCCCTTTTATGTAGGTATTGAAACTGGGCCTATGATGTGTATGATTGAAAATTACAGAAGTGGGCTTATTTGGAATTTATTCATGCAGACAGATACAATGCATAATTTCATCAAACGCGGTAAGTTCTCAGGGATTGTTGATGATTTTGAACTGCCTGCCGAAGCGCCCTCATACGCCTTATGGGACTCTCCTAGGGGAAGCTTTAAAATTGATAGCGATAATCCTCAAAGCGGAAATAAATGCCTTTCGGTTACATCAAATGACAAAAATATTATTTTAATTGCTAAGCTTTCTGAAAACGACTTATTGAAGTTTGATTACAATAAGTATATTTCTTTATGGACTCGAGATATCGAAATAAAGTCCTTCTCAATTAAAACCGGCAGATTCCTTTATAAAAAACTTAAACCTGCAGGAGATATGAATTCAGGAGGATGGCATCACTATTACTATAAACTACCCGATAATATAACTGATAAACAACTAAAATACATTTCTCTTGATTGCGAAATAACCGGGTCAAAGCCGACCCTTGATAACATCACCTGTGAATCCAAAGCTATAACTCAAGCCCCTTTAAAAATAGACTTTATTTCGGCTTGTGCTGGACAGACAGGTAAAACAATTAGCCTTAGGTGGAATAAATCAAAAGATAATGATATAAAAGAATACATCATTTACTTAAGTAAAGAACCGCTAATGATTAGTGAA
This sequence comes from Candidatus Kappaea frigidicola, assembly GCA_030765555.1. Classification (GTDB taxonomy): domain Bacteria; phylum Omnitrophota; class Gorgyraeia; order JAGLLT01; family JAGLLT01; genus Kappaea; species Kappaea frigidicola. Next base: position 12,109 of record JAVCCI010000077.1, on the reverse strand, counting down.
AATTTTAATAATGCAGAAAAAAGATTCATAGCTAGCTTTAATAATGGCCCAAATTTAATATCTAAAACTATTCTTAAAGAAGATGACGAACTTTATTATTTTAATGTTCGAGCCAAAGATAAGTGGGGGCATATTAGCCCGCCCTCTGATTGCCTTTCATCAAGGAGTAATCCTGAAATTTACAATCCTGTTCTTTATGATTTTAACTCCCCTCAACTATCTAAATGGAAACCCATAAATCCTAATTGGAAATTCGAAATAATCAAAATTAAAAATGATCAGTCCGTTGATACTAATGCATTAAAAATTAATTATATTAAAACTGAAAATGCCTGGGATTATATTGAAGTTGAGATTGACCCTAACCTCTTAGCTATTCATCGCTATTTAGCAATCAAAGTTAAAGGCAAGGTGAAAATATTAGCAAAATTGTTTATTGATGGAAATAATCAACAAGATATCGAGATAGCGCAAAGCAGAAATAATGACTGGAACACATTAATTTTTGATATGGATTTAGCTTCGCAATTAAAAAATAATCTAGATGATGTAAATAAAATACTTTTATTTATTGAGCCAGGAACAGCCAACATTGAGGGCAATATATATATTGATGAAATTAGATTGCTCAATTAATTTTTATTAAATGATAAATTGTTTTTCTTTTCTTTTAAAAATTCTTCAATAATTCCTTCTATGTATTTTTTACAACCAGGACTCCCCTTTTTCAATAAAGGTAGTAAATCTAAACCGTATATTAATGCTTTTTTTGTTGAAAAATTATGCGTTTTACCAAACATTGCATTAGCTTTTAATCTTGCTAAGAGCGCTTCGTCATAACGATGGCCCTTATATGATTGTGATTTATAAAATGATAAAAGCTTCTTAATAAAGGCAACTGAACCACTAACATCAAAAGCCACCTTATACCTATCAGGCAACCACTCTAACGAGCCCCAAACTTCCATACCGTAAACTGCTTTGGGACGCTTAGCTAAGGGTAACTTTTTAAGAGCAGCGATTGTTATTTCGGCTACGGCAACATGAGTCGGATGATTATCAAATAAACTATGAGTATAAACTTCCTTCAAAGGCATATCTTTAATGAGCTCATATATCGCCTTTACTACCTGCTCTTTCTTGCGAACATTTTTTATATCCTTACTTTTAAGGCGCAAAAAAGCCACACCTCTATATTTAGCTAGGCGGGCAACTTTTTCCTGTTCACTCTCTCTGATGTTTTGAACCTTACTTAAAGATACTTTTTTATACTCAGGCTTTAAGGGCCTGCCTTTATTATCCCCCATCACAATTCCAAAAAAACCCTGAGACCGTTGCGTTATAGGCCTCAAGGCAAGCATCTCAATATCATCTGCATGAGCTACAATAGCTAGATGCTTACTTTTTGCATATACTTCTTTTAAGGGTTGCTTACTAGGAACATATACTTTAATCATCTAAAACCTTATAAAAAAATCAACATAGGGATTATCCACGGATCTCTTGGATATTTTTTTGTAGTAATAACTCATCGACATCAAAAAGAATCCTATTACAAGAAGCAACAAAGCTACAATCGCTCTTAGAAAAGGTTCAAAAAGAACTATTAATATACCTGATAAAATAAAAAATAAACCTAGTATCATGCTGACCTCCAAGCATTTTTAAAACGATTAGTATGGGTCTCTGATGGTGCGAAATAGATTATAAATACCGCTTAATTTAGCCCAAAGTTTAAAACTATAATCTCTATTAGAAACCTTGATTCTTCTTATGGCATAGGGATCATCATTTGCGAGAGATTTATCAAATCCCCTGTTAGTCGTAAAGGCTACTAAATATCCAGCATCTTTTAATATTTTTTGAGCCTGAATAGTATAACCTCCGGAACAATAGGCAAAAAACTCAACCGGCTTACCTATCATTTGCTCAAGCTTCTCCTTTGAACCACAAAGTTCTTCATTAAGCCTCACCTTCTTTAAGGAAGGAACGTATTTCTCATTTAGCGTGTGGCTGGCAATAATAATTCCGTGCTTTTGCATCTCTTTGATTTCATCAACATTCAAATAATCCTCTTCACCTATCTTATTAACCACTACAAAAATAACTGCTCTAAATCCGTATTCTTTAAGCACGGGATAAGCATACGTATAATTATTTTTATATCCATCATCAAAGGTAAGCATAACTAAATTCTTAGTTGCTTTTTCTTTGCCATCAGTAAGTATCTGAGCGTAATCCTGTGGAGCAATAACCTCATAATCATTGGTCTTTATAAAGCTCATCTGCTGTTTAAAGCGCTCAGGAGTCACATTGGTTGAATTACCATCGCTTAAAGGACTTACATTATGATACATAAGAATTGGTATATCATAATAATTAGCCCTACTAAAAAAATAACCAGCGGTTACTATAATGAGTAAGAAGAGAATACTTATAACAACAATCTTAGAAATGATTTTTAAAAATTTAAAAAAACCAGCCATATAATTTTTTCCTATTTTATTTTTTTAGTTTTTGATAGGTGAGCCATCGCATAACTAACTAGAGCCACCATAACTAAAACGCCCCATCCCATGATAAGAATAACGCTCTGAGGATAATTCTCATAAGGAGTCTTTAGGTCAGCATATAAAGATGATATCAAGAGAAATATCAACAACACGGGTATTATATACTTTATTAACCAACTCCACCAAATCCCTATCTTGATATCTGAGACATCATTTATATACTTTCTTAATTTTTCAGCTCCATATATCCAACCGACTGCAATGACCTCTAGTAAACCTACAAAAACCAGGCCATAAGTCGTAATAAAGTGGTCAACTATATCCAAATAATATAATCCAGCAACTGTTGTATAAATAACCCCGCTTAAAAAACCGAATACACAAACATATAAAGCTACGTCTTGTCTTCTTAAATTATGATACTTATCACTAATAACTGTTGTTACAGCCTCAACCAATGAAAAAGCACTATCTATTCCCAAGGTGATAAGCATGAGAAAAAACAATGCCGCAAAAATAGGCGCACCAGGAATCAATGATAAAACCTGAGGAAACACAATAAAAGCTAATTTCGGGCCTGAAGCCGCCAAAGTCTCAATTGCAATGTTCTGCTGGGCACTCATATAACCAAGTGTGGCAAACACGGCAAAGCCTGCAATTATAGAAACGCACGAGTTAGTAACCGATATAATAACCGCATTCTTAGCAATATCACTTGTCTCATGTTTATAACTAGCATAGGCAATCATGACCCCAAAGGCCAGACTTAAAGTAAAAAATATCTGACTCATAGCTGCTGACCAAACCTCGCGATCCCATATAGCTGCCCAATTAGGCCTAAGATAATAATCTATACCACTCATACTTCCTGGAAGAGTAATTCCCCTAATGACCAATATAACTAAGAGAATAAGTGGTAAGGGCATGGTGAAGGTTACAACTTTACTAACACTCTTAATCCCCTTCCATATAGAAAAATATATCAAAAACCAAACTACAACAAGGGCTGCTAATATAGAAGTAACTACAGTGCTGCTCTCAAAAGGACTGCTGCTTAGTCTAATTACATCCTCAGTAAAAAACTTGGCTGTTTGTTGTCCCCAAGCCAAGCTAAAGGAAAATTTAAAATATAATAATGACCAAGCCATAATAACAGCATAATAACTAACCACTACAAATCCACATAGGACAGCACCAAAACCAATAGAAGAAAGCATGTGATTAATTTTACCAAAAGAACCACTGGCCCCCAGCTGCATACGTTGACCTATAGCAAATTCCATCATTAGCAAAGGAATCCCCATGACAACAAGCATCACAATATAGGGAATTAAAAAAGCCCCTCCCCCATATTTTCCAGCTAAATAAGGAAATCTCCAGACATTACCTAAACCAACGGCTGAACCAACTGCCGCAAATATAAATATCATCCTTGAATTCCAGCGAGGCCTTACCATTAATTCTCCTTAACCTTTTCAACCTTATCCCCTTTGCATTCTTCACAAACCGAAGAATGGGGTGTTTCTCACATCCATCCCCTTCATTCTTCACAAACCGAAGAATGGGGGATTAATTCGGCTATATAATTTACTCTCCTTATTAGTCGCGTAAATTATAGCCTCATTAATTATATCAAATGCTTCGCATATTTTCAAGATGTCTTTAAATAATCATTTTACTGTGGTATAATCTTAATAGAGGTTATGATAATGCGTAAAAAAGGTTTTTCACTCATAGAATTAATGATTGTGCTTGTAATAATAGGAATGCTTATCGGCTTTATATTCCCCGCTGCTAAAAAAGCCCGCGATGCCGCCCTGCAGAGACAATGTGCTAATAATCTTAATCAAATAGGTACAGCCCTTATTCTTTATGCTAAAGACCATCATGGGTCATTTCCAGATCCTGTTAGCGGTAATGCGTGGTGTGTCTATAGAGATTACCTAATTGCTCAGGACTACCTGCCGGATGATGATAGACTTTTTGATTGTCCGTCACTTCCTACTGTGGGCACAGCGGATTCGCCTGATTACTGGTATGGAAATACTGCAAACGAATACGATAAAACAGGAGGACTAGGACCTATTAATCTAGATTATCCTTATACAGTTTATACGCCTTCATGGAGAATACTTTGCGGTTGCAATAACCTAGGAAATGCTCCAGAATATGACGGACCTCATACAAAAGGTTCAAACTACGTTAATATTGCTGGCCGTGTATATTGGGAAGCAGATAATTAATTTTATTTAAAATATAAATGTCATAAAAAAGAGAACCATTAAAAGGTTCTCTTTTTTCATTACCACTAAATATCTTTATTTTTAATTAAGTCATATCTGGCGCATCCCCTTTACATTCTTCAAGAAACAAGGAAGCAGACAACTTCGTTTATCCCATTCTTCGAATAAAGAATGAGACATGACTCAGAAACTACATCCCCATCATTCTTAAAAAAACAAAGAATGAGGGGATAAATTCGGGCTTATCACTTACATTCTTAAATAATCCCTCGCTTAAACAAACTAAAATCATCAAAGATGATTTTAGTTTAAGCTCCGGGATAAATTCGCAGACAACTTCGTTTATCCCATTCTTCAAATAAAGAATGAGACATGACTCAGAAACTACATCCCCATCATTCTTAAAAAAACAAAGAATGAGACATGACTCAGAAACTACATCCCCATCATTCTTAAAAAAACAAAGAATGAGGGGATAAATTCGGGCTTATCACTTACAACAGCACAGCTGCTGTAAGTGATGCCCTCATTTAAAAAACATCATATCCTGTATCTATTGCTGCGATAAATTTAAGGCCTAGCGTTCTAAAAAATACTGCTATTGGTAATAGCAACATATTAGCTATAAAATATACTCCGATTAAGCCCACTATAGCAATTAAACCAAAGATAAATCCCATGATTACTTTAAGACCCAGAGGCAATATACTTAAAATGCCCGTGGCAAGCATAACAACCAAAGCCCCCAGAAGAAAGACTATTATAACGAAAAATAGTACAATCAGGCCCGTGGCCATAACTGCCCCAAAACCTAAACCGATGTTAATAAAAAAGAAGGCAATAAAATTACCTATATTCTTTTTAAGCAGTGCATTAGCTTCATTCCAACAAGCTACAAATCCCTGTTTCTTTTTAAACATAATAGGAGTTACTAGATTCTCAACAAAGAAATAAATTAAGCCCGCTACAAATAAGAGTAATATAAACAATAGTATATGTGGGATAATACTTGCAACCGCTTTAAAAAAGTTAATGTTAGCATGCTGATCAAAGACTCCTAATGCATTCAGAGAAACATATCCCCTAAAAATAATCAAGCCCATAACACCCAAATAGGCAATTAGGTAAAATAAATAAAATAAGAATAACTGATTACCAATATATTTATTATTAGCCCAGGGAACTTTTATGGAACCATCATTTTTTACAATGCTCTCAATAAATATAAACCTGAATCTAGAACTCAGCCAGGTAAAGATACCCATTAGAATTATTACAATGACACCGACAATTCCGACCATAATATAATCTGCCGGCTCATCTAGAAAAGCACCTGTTTCATTCTCCTCAGGCATATATTCAATTGGTTCTTGCTCTAACTCAACAGGTATCGCAATGACAATTTCGTCAGCTTCAAGAAAACCTGTGGGCTGAAATATTAATCCTGCAGATGGACAACTTCGCATAGTATTGCTATTCATTTTATTGTTTGGCAAATTAAAATTCATATTAAAACTTAAATATCCCGCCATTATCGCAATAAAAGTCAAAGCAATCCATTTCTTAAGATTAAATGTCTTAAACAAGATATTAACCATCCACTGAAATGAATCTTTTATTATATTTGCAAAGGAAATTTGCATAAATATCCTTCCTCAATGAACATATCAGTTATGGAAAAACGTGAACATAACTGATATGCGTGAATTAATCCTCATTCTTGCATCAAAAAAGAATGAAGGGGATATGGTCGAATTAATCAAATTACAGGTTTATCCTTATCTGCTTCATCTTCATCTTCTGTGGGAAGTTTCGGCGTATCATCTGGTGCATCAGGTAGCTTTAAGTCGCTCTCATTACTTTCTGGCATTGATGGTTTTTCGGACTCAAGCACATCATCCTTTGGGGCCTCAACATCTGGAATCTCAATGACCTTTGGAGGCTCACTTTCCTCTGGCTGAACAGGCTCTATAGATGATGATTGGGGAGCCAATTCTTCTGTAATTGGCGGCTCTTCTTTTTTTTCTTCACTTGTTAAGCCGCCGTTAGATAAGATAATCTCAGGAGCACTCGGAGCCTCACTTACTGGGTTTGCATCTTCAGATTTCTCTTGCGAAAGTTTCTCACTATCCAATGAACCCATTGTGTGATTACTTTCACCTGGAAGTGGTACTCCACCAGTTTCCTTATTGGAAGCATCTTCCTGCTTACTAAAATTAGCTGTATCATCAAGCTTTATCTCTGGTGCCTCAGTTACAACTACCGGTTCATCTATGACTAAGTCATCGGTAAAATCATTCATCTGATCTGATAAGGCAGCAAATTTTTCATATACAGGCCAGTCTACAAAAGCTAAAATCATAAGGAGTATCAAGCCTATTAATCCATTAAGCCCCGGGATCAATAATAAAAAAGCCAGCGCGGGTGAAAAACCAGCCTTTCTTAGAATACGAGCAAAAAACCAGACATTTAAAATAACTACAATAACCAAAGGAATCAAAAGAATTAGAGCCATTCCTCCCAAAAGAGGCATAATTGAATTCAAAGAAAAGTCCATAGGGCTTGAAATTCTACTACTAGATACAGCTTCATCCAGTGAACCTGCTACGGCAGCAGCAGAACCAGGAACAAATGTTATATCTATTTCATTATTTGAATCAAGCTTTATCCCTTCAACGCCCTTAAAAATCTCTTGTACGTCCAGGGGTCCCTGGGTTCCCTGTAATTGAGCAAGAATCTCAGGTCTATCCAGAATCTTATCAAATTCGACATCGAATAAAGTAACTGTACTTCCATCTACATGCTGGGCATTAGTGGATGTTATTTTGCCATTTACTTCAATTAAGCCAGCAAAATGCATCCCGGCAAACATCTGTTTCATCATTGCTTCATCAGCAGCTGAAGGTGTTGCTACAGGAGGTTTAGCAGCAGCTGTATCAGGCTCAGCAATATCGTCCTGCGGAATCATGATTTTTAATATGGGATTATCAGCAGACATATCAAAATTAAAGGTGATGAATTTCTCATCTTCAGGAGAGTCTTGCCCTCCCATACCGGAAGTATCACCCTGTTTAATTCTAATCTTAGCTACATTATTAAATTCAAAAACTGCTTGAGCATACACTGATTTATCATTTGAAGAAGTCTTAAAATCTATTAGTTTAACATCCTGACCATATTCAGAAGCTTTTTCTACAAAATCTTCCCTTTTAAAGAAATCATCTTCGCTAAGCACCTGACCTTCTTCAGTGGGCATCATCTGCTGCATCTGCTTAATAACTTCTTTACTCATACCCATGGTCTCCGTAATAATACCTGAGCCATCACCATTAACTGTGACCTTTGTAGTTGAATCAATACAACCTGAAATTGCTAGTGAAATAATGAGTACAGATAGTAAAAGTAACCGCCTTCTCATTCGAATCTCCTTTATTTATTATCTTTATCCATTGTCCCTTGACTTAATTTTTCATAAACAGGCCATTTGCCAAAAGCTAACATAATAATGATAATCAATGCGGCCAGCTGACCTAAACCCGGAACCAAAACTAAGAGACTTAAGGGGCCAGGATAACCAGCTTTTTTTAATATCTGCCAGAAGCAAGTTACAACAAGAGCTGTAATAGCCAAGGCAAAAATAAGTATAATCACTCCACTCATTCCCAAATCAAGCACATTAAAAGTATAATCCATTATAAAACCTCCTGTTTAATCAATTAAACCGAATAACAGTTGCATCTTTTGCTTTTAAATTAATGGTTAAACTGCTATTCATTCTATCAAGAGAAACTTTATTATCCACATTAATTAAATCAGTTGCTTTCTTGCTCATCTTTGCGATGTCTTTATCAACATTAGTAGAAACTGATTGTTCGTTTAATGCGTTATTCAGAATAAATAAATTGAATTCATTCTTGCCCTTTAAAATATTATAACATAAAAGCGGTGCTTTAACCTTAATTTTCATTATTTTTATTATTGCATATATTTTTAAAACTATAAGAGTAAAGAAACAATAAAAAAAGGCATATCTAATTAAAGATATGCCTTAGTTTTTATTTTTATTAAAACACCTTACTCATAAGTGATTTCATCAAGATAGAATGTAGCACCTTCTGGATTTTCCATGCTGGATATTGAAAAACAAAATCCACCAATAATATTACTTAAATCCAATGCTGATAAATCTACTTCATACTTCTGCCATTCATTTGTTAGCTGAACCGGACCAGTACTTGCCTGATCTGTATCTCCGCAAGAACCCATAATGCCGCCCATCTTGAATTCAAGTATTTCCCCACCATTATTGCCCTTGGCCATCAAAGTAAGCTTTTTAGCTCCTGTTAAATCGTAACCGCCAGCCTGATTTCCCCAGTTATTGGGTGGGTTTTGCCAATAAACACCTGACCAACCAGCTCCCTGAGAAAGATTAGCGGTATACATTACCTTGATGCATGTACTGCCAGCAAATGGCGCTTCTTTGGATGCATATGATATGGATAAATCAGAAGTATCACCCATTCTGCCTGATGGCATATAATGGTTTCCTGGGCCTTGCTCCTTATATACTACAAAAGGAAGGTCTATAGCCCAAACAACCTGCGCAAGACAACAAACCAAACAAGCAGCAAGAATAAGCCATTTCATTTTTTTTATTACTTCCATAATTACACCTCTACTTTTTTCAATTAGCTTTTACTACTCATAAACTACATCATCTAGATAGAAGATAATTCCTCCGTCAGGGGCATCTACTGAAGATGATATCCAGCAAAAACCGCCACCTACGTAAGAAAGATCTTGTCCATCTAAACCAATAACGTATTGTTTCCACTCTTTTGTTAATTCAACGGGACCAGTTGTTGCCTCAACAGTATCACTGTATGAACCCATAATACCACCAATTTTAAACTCAACAACTTCTCCGCCTTTTTCACCGCGAGCCCATAAAGTAAACCTTTTGGCCCCCGTTATATCATAACCACCTTTAATCTTGCCCCAGTTATTAGCTGGATTCTGCCAAAAGACACCGGCCCAACCAGCTCCCTGAGTCATCTCACCAGTATATTCCCATCTTTGACAGGTTTTGCCTGAGTGAATATTATTTAACCAGCCATCATTTAATTTGACAGCTCGGTTATCACCCATCCAACCAGAAGCAATATAATGATTCGAGCGAGACATTTTATCCTTATAAACATAAAAAGGAAAAGTGGCCTTCTTCTGTGCCTGTGCATTTGAAATAATTACAAATGAACACAGTACGGCTGCTATTAAAAATAATGCAAGCCATTTTTTCATTGTTGTTACCTCCTTTTTTACCTCATTTCACCTTTATCTAAACAACTAAACACGTTTCAATGTAAGTACCATATTATACCACAATCACATCCCTTTTTCAACCCAGTTTAACATAAAAATATTATAGCCTTCATGTGCAAAAATTATATAAATAGTACTGCAAATAGAGGTTGTTTCTCTACCTCCAGGTGTTGCCCAACCGTGGCCTGTATCAACCTGCTCTTCACTTGCATAAGGCAAACCCATAATCAACAAAGGCAGGCCAATTCCTTTTTTAGTAATGATGCCCCCCTTAGCTATAGCCACCTTCTCAAGTTCACTCTGAAAATAATCTGCCCTGTTAAAATAATATTCTGCTTTTTGCGAGTTATCCTGTTTAGTGAAATAGTCCCCCATTATCTTATAGGCCACTATAGCCTGAGCAGTCCACTCACATGATATGACGGGCTGTCGCCTAGCTATTCGGGGATTAGTAAAATCAAAACCTTCAACCATAATCTTAGCTCCATCTGGCCTAATATACTCCACTCTAACCAGACATTTATCCTCGGTAAACTTTAGAACCTTCTCAGGGTCTATATTGTGCTTATAGAGCCTTTTAGGACCCAGAGAGAGAATGGTTAAAATATTAGCATCAGCTGCTACGTGCGTATCTCCTTGCCCCCGATTAAACCCGTGAACACCCTTATTAAAAGCAGATTTCACAATCCATTCCTGGACATCAATTTGTGCTTGACGATATTTCTTATTTTTTGTAATTTCATACACTTTATCAAAAAACGCAAAAGCATCTACGTTATGTTCGGTGCTGATCCAGTCAAAAGCAGACCCACCCTTAATAGCTCCATGAGCATTGTCCTTCTGCAAGCCGATGATCCAATCCGCAATATCCGTAGCCAAGGGTAAATATTTTTTATCACCTGTTTTTTTATAATATTCAATGGCGGCCAAACCGATAAAAACATTTGGACCAACATGAACAACATATTCAGCCGGATCACCAGGAACGGTAAAATAAGCATTATAAAAGACGTTCTCTTGCCTTGAGGCAACATCTTTAAAAAAGGTTAATATTTTCGCAGCCCGCTTATAATCCTTCTTAATGCAAAATAGCGCAGCTGCTAGTGCTTGATCGTATGTAAAAGCTGTTCCCTGAAGCATTTCGTCACCTCTGAAACTATCAATAAGACCTGTTTTACGCGACTGTGAAGCCTTGATATATTCATACATTACATCAAAGAGCCTATTCTCCAAAACAACCTTACTCTCTGCAATTTCCTTTATATGTTTCTTTAGAAAACCATTTTCTTCAATAATAGCTGTGACTTCAGAATCATATTCTTCTTTTATCTTTATGCTTTCATTCAGCGAAGCATGCAATTCATTAATCATGATATCATTTGAGCTACCTTCATCTTCAAGCTTATCAATTTTATCTCTTAATGAAGAAATCTTATCAGACGTTAGCTTTAATTCATCTAAAATATTATCCTTTTCGTTTAGACTGCTTTGTAGTTGAGTTTTTAGACTCATCTCTTTAGCTGACTTTGAATACATCAGTTTTATTAAATCACCATTCTGCTCTCTCAATGACTTACTATTAAAGAAAAGGATAAAGAAACCAAGTAGTAGAAGTGCTACTACAGCTCCTACATATCTAGGCAAGTCACGCATAAGTTTAACCTGACTGATAATCCTTCTTTGGTGAGCAACAAGAATTTCTTCGTATTCAATACCGATAAGATGAATATCTAGTTCTGCCTTATCATGCTTCTTCATCCACACCACATTACCAATCGCATTAATTGGTTTCATGAAAAAAGGCATTTCTATTATCAAAGAAACCTGGCAATTTTTATTACTGCTAAGTGACGTAATGAGTTCTTTCTTAGCCCTATTAACCCTAACACACATACCAGAGGCACTAATATCCTTAGTGAAGCCCTGGTAGCTCTCAGAAAGAACTTCTTTTCTGTCTGGGCTCAAAACTTGCAAAAGAACCGGAAAAACTGTCTTAAGCCTGATGTAACATCTTTTATCTTTTCCTGTATT
>JAVCCI010000016.1 GCA_030765555.1 Candidatus Kappaea frigidicola | reverse complement strand
TAGCATCTAAATGACTAAATGTAGCTGCAGGTGCTGGATCTGTTAAGTCATCAGCTGGCACATAAATAGCCTGAACACTGGTAACTGATCCTTTTTTGGTTGAGGTAATCCTTTCCTGAAGCTGAGCCATATCAGATGCTAGAGTAGGCTGGTATCCTACGGCTGAAGGCATGCGACCCAACAAAGCAGAAACTTCTGAGCCCGCTTGAACAAATCTGAAAATATTATCAATAAACAGAAGAATATCCATATTTTTTTCATCTCTAAAATACTCGGCCATAGTCAAAGCTGTTAAACCCACCCTAAATCTAGCTCCAGGGGGTTCATTCATCTGCCCAAAAATAAGAGCTGTCTGTGGCAAAACTTTTGACTGCTTCATTTCAAGCCAAAGGTCATTTCCCTCTCTGGTTCTTTCGCCGATACCTGCAAACACACTAAAACCTTTGTGCTTTTCGGCAATATTTCTAATTAATTCCATAATAATAACAGTTTTTCCAACACCAGCACCACCGAAAAGACCAACCTTGCCACCTTTTGGAAATGGAGCTAAAAGATCGACAACCTTAATTCCTGTTTCAAAAATTTCCCAACTTGTTTCCTGGTCTTCAACTGACGGTGGATTCTGATGAATTGACTTTAGAGTAACATTTTTTGATAAAGCCTCACCCTTATCTATCACGTCACCGGTAACATTAAAAATTCTGCCTAGAGTTTCCTCTCCTACGGGCACCATTACCGGATTACCTGTATTTATAACTTCCATACCTCTTATAAGTCTATCTGTTGGAGAAAAAGCAATAGATCTAACAACATTATCTCCTAAATGTTGATGAACTTCTAAAGTAATATTAATTTTTCTCTTTTCATCAACAATTTTAAGCGCATTATTAATACTCGGTAATTGGGCATCTTCAAAAGCTACGTCAACCACCGGACCTATAACTCTGGTTATTTTTCCTTTAGTAGTTACAATCTGTGTCATTGCAGTATAAACTCCTTTTTTTAAGAAGCATTAATCACTTCTATAATCTCTGATGTTATCTGAGATTGTCTTAATTTATTGTATTCAAGCTCTAAGCTACTTATCATTTCATCAGCACTATCTGAGGCCTGCTTCATGGCTACCATCCTGGCCATCTCTTCCTGAGCTCTAGACTCTAAGGCCGCTTGAAAAAGCTGATTCGTAACATATTGGGGCAATAATTGATTTAATAATTCCTGCCTAGAAGGTTCAAATAGGTGCTCAGAAATTAATTTTTTTTCTTCTAGCTCACCTTTATTCACTTCAAACTCAACAGGAAGAACAGTGTTTAAAACAGCTTTTCCAACTAGATTTTCTCTATATTTATTATAAATTAATATGACTTTCTGAATTTCATTGGCTTTATACATATGGCTAATTTTTGATGCTATATCCTGCGCTATCTCAAGCTCTCTATTATGCTCAAGGCCATCATATGATGCGATTACATCATAATCTTTACGTTTGTAGTGTGCTAAAGCCCTTTTACCTATTGCGATTATTTTAGTTTCTTTACCTTGAGCTTGATTAATTTCATTATCCACGGCTTCCAAAATTATGTTATTGAATCCGCCACAAAGACCTTTGTCAGAGCTGAATGTAATGAAACAAACAGTTTTAATTTGATCATGCTTCCTCAACAGCGGATGCATCAGATCACTGCTTTTTTGCCCGACACTAGCCAAAATATCTGCTATTTTTTCTGCATAGGGCCTACCAGAAAGAGCTTTATCCCTTACGCGCCTTAGGCGATTGCGAGCAATAAGTTCCATAGCATAAACTATTTGCTTTATCTTTTTTACCGATTTAAATCTTTCTTCCAATTCTCTTCTGTTAGGCATTATAAGAAATTATTTCTTTTTGTTGTTTTTGTTTTCTTCTTTATTCTTTGCAGGTTTATCAGTTTCTTTTGCTGTCTCATCATTACTTACCTTGGAATTTACATCTTTTTTATCATCAGAGAGAACAAATAGTCTTTTAAATTCTTTAACTACTTGTTTAATTTTTTCTTCTGTTTTTTCAGTTATTTGTTTTTCATCCTTAATGGACGTTAAAATATCTTTGGCTTTATCTTTGATGTGATTTAGAAATTCTTCTTCAAAGCGCCTGATGTCCTCTATGGGAATATCATCAACTAGACCATTGGACCCACAAAAAATTATCGCCACTTGGTCTTCAACGCTCATAGGTTTATACTGATCTTGCTTTAATATTTCTACCAGCCTTCTACCTCTTTCTAATTGCTGTAAAGTTGTTTTATCCAGCTCTGTACCAAACTGAGCAAAAGCTTCTTTTTCTCTAAACTGCGACATATCCAAACGCAAACGCCCAGCAACCTGTTTCATAGCCTTTATCTGGGCGTTACCCCCAACCCTGGATACACTTAGGCCAACATTAATAGCTGGTTTAATACCTTGATGAAACAGGTCAGTTCCAAGATAGATCTGACCATCAGTAATTGAAATAAGATTGGTTGGAATATAGGCAGAAATATCGCCTGCCTGAGTTTCAACAACCGGAATAGCTGTTAATGAACCCGCACCAAGCTCATCTGATAATTTAGCAGCTCGTTCTAACAATCTAGAGTGCAGGTAAAATATATCTCCCGGATAAGCTTCTCTACCTGGAGGCCTTCGTAAAAGTAAGGATAATTGTCTATAGCTTTGAGCATGTTTACTTAAATCATCATAAATAATAAGAACATGCTGACCATTATCGCGAAATTCTTCAGCCATGGCAGCACCTGCATAAGGAGCGATGTACTGTAAAGGTGCCGGGTCACTAGCGGTAGCCGCAACTATAATTGTATGCTTCATGGCATCGTGGTTTTCAAGTCGTTTTACCAATCTTGCAATCTCAGAATTCTTCTGACCAATTGCTACATAAATACAGATAACATCGCTGTTATTTTGATTGATTATAGCATCAATACAAATAGCACTTTTACCAATTTGCCTGTCACCCACAATAAGCTCTCTTTGTCCACGACCAATAGGAATCATGGAATCTATTGCTTTTATACCGGTCTGAAGAGACTCTTTAACTGGTTGCCTATCTACAACCCCAGGAGCCACAACATCAATCTGACGTGTTTTTTTTGTGTTAATATCTCCCTTATCATCAATAGGTTTTCCAAGCGCATTAACCACGCGAGATATAAGGGCTTCACCAACAGGAACTTCAGCAAGCTTTCCTGTCGCCACAACTTCATCACCTTCTTTAATAAATTCATCAGAACCAAATAATACCGCTCCTACAGTATCCTCTTCCAAATTTAAAACCATACCGTAAGTATCATTGGGAAATAATAAAACTTCACTGGCCATAACTTCTTCTAATCCATAAACACGGGCTATACCATCTCCCACCTCAACCACAGAGCCAGTTTTTTTTACTTCGATCTTTCCCTGAAAACGTTCAATTTGTTTTTTTATTACCGAACTTATTTCATTTGAATTAACCTTTTTCATCACGGATCCTTTTTCTTCGTATAGCTAACTTAACATTAAGTCTTTTTTTAAAACTTCTAAATGGCCTTTTACACTAGCATCAATTACATTATCTTTATAAGCAATCCTGAGGCCAGCCACTAAGGAATCATCGACTATTGCATTGAGTTTAATTTTTTTCTTAGTAATTGAAATAAATAATTTTTTAATAGCTTCAATTTCTTCGTGAGCTAATTTAACAGCTGACTCAACCAATAAATTTTCATGACCTGTGAATGCATCATTAAGTTGCGTATAGACTTTTACTATATCTTCTAAATATTCAAACCTATTTTTATATATTAATAACTTAAAAAAAGTGCGAACTAACTCATTACATTCTATTATACTAAATATTTCATCTACAATAATCAACTTGTCCTTCTTTGTTATAGAAGGACTTTTAAAAATAAGCATGAGCGGCTTATGCTCCTCAAAAACATGGCGCACCCTCTTAAGCTCATCTAAGACAGGCTCATTTTCATTTTGATTTCTAGCTAATACAAATAAACCTTTGGCGTATTCGCCAGCAATGATTTCTTCACGCATAATTAATTTTTCTTTATTCCCTCAATTGCATTACGAATAATATGTTCGTGATCTTTGATGTCGAGTTCTTTTTCAATTATCTTTCTAGCAATATCTACCGAAAGATCACCTACCTGTTTTTTAATCTCTTCTCTAGCTTCCCTAGCTTGCTTCTCAATCTCTTCTTTGGAACGTGATACTATATGACCAGCTTCTTTTTTAGCCTCATCGACTATTTGTCTTTTATGGTAATCAACCTGCTTATCCGCTTCTGCTTTAAGTTGAAGAATTTCATCTCTGACTTCATCCAGGCGAGCTTTAGATATATCGAGATTTTTCCTAGCCTCTTGCTGATCATTTTTGGCCTCATCTATCACCTGCTGTACTTGCTCAGCACGCTTATCAAGAAACTCAGTTAGCGGTTTATAGAGATATTTTGCCAGTAATCCGACTAAAATGAGAAAACTTATTAGTTGAATTATTAAAGTTGCATTAATATTCATTGAACAATCCTTTTTAGATTACAAAGATTAAAACAATAGCTACAATTAAAGAATAAACACCTGTTGTTTCAGCAATAGCATCAGCTAAAATCATAGTCCTTGTTAATGCACCCTGAAGCTCCGGCTGACGAGCCATACTTTCAACAGTTTTACCCCCAATAAATCCTTCACCTATAGCAGCTCCTATAGCTCCAACTCCCATACAAAAACCAGCTCCTAATAAAGCTGCGACCTTGATTAAAGTGGCTGAATCAATTCCTGAAGCCTGAGCTGTCTCCTGAACCTGTTTTGCTGTTTCTGCTGCCCATACTGCATCCATTTTAAACCTCCTTTTAATGAGGGCATCAGTTATAGAATAAAATGAATATAACTGATAAGCCCGAATTAATCCCGAAGCTTAAGCTAAAATTACCAACGAGAACCTTGGCATGTTTAAGCGAGGGACATTTTGTTTTATTCACTAATAACATTAATATATGCTGCGGCCAGCAAAGTAAAAACCAATGCTTGAACACCGCCTAAAAAAAGACCAAAAAAAGCATTTAAAAGTGGCATAGCTATAATACCAAGAGGAACACCCCACCATTTAAAAAGCTGCACTAACAAAATGGGCACTAACGCAATAAGTAATCCTCCGGCAAATAGGTTACCAAAAAGACGTAAACTATGAGAAAGCACCTTGCTTATTTCTGAAATAACATTAGAAAAAAATAAAATTGGTGTCGGTTCAAAATAAGCCTTAAGATATTTTTTTAACCCTTTTTTTCTAATAGCATATCCATGAGAAACAAAAAGGACTAAAATGCCCAAGGCAAAACATGTATTCATATCACTTGTAGGTGACTTTACGTTAGGTATTAATGATGACCAGTTGCACAACAATACAAAAACAAAGAGTGTGGCAATAAAAGGAACAAACTCTCTGCCGGCTTTGCCCATAGATTCTTCTAGAGTTTCATCAAACCAAGCATACAGACCCTCAGCAGCCACTTGAGCCCTAGAAGGTATCATAGATAATCTAGATACCGACACCTTGGCTAAAATAAAAATTACTACCATAATAATCCAGGTAGTTATAATCGTCACTGGATTTATACTAACGGCAATATTTAAATAAGGAATATTAAAACTATACACACTTAAAGCAACTAGGTCCTGCATAACATTCCTCTTTTAATTCCTAAATAGATAATAGAAATTTTTAAACTAAAAAATCCAATAGCTGTACCGATAAAAAACATAACTCCTTTGAATGTTGCCAACCAGAAAAAAATACCTAAAATTAGAAACCTTATTAAACACCCAAAAAGACTTTTTATTTTCACTTTAGATATATTGCCACTAGCAGTTATGCGACTAACGGAAAAAACTAACATCTTAAAATAAAAAACTCCCATAAAAAAACCAGCTACTACACCTACAGCTAGATAACTATTTATAAACAGACTAACTATAGCCAATACACAAGCTATGACAGCAGTCATTTTGAGAATTTTTGCTTCCATTTCTTTAATACAATTCATTATTTATTATCAACTTCCTTGATTAATTTATAGGCTGAAATAAACCCAGCTATTACCCCACAAATGAGTAAAATTATTGTAAAAATACCATTAAAGCCAAATCTTCTATCGAGCCAAAGGCCGGCAAATAATCCAATTAATATGGATATAACTACCGATAAACCTAACTCTGTAATAAGGCTTATATAATCAAAAAAATTTTTATTGTTTTTCACTCTTTAGTCTTTAGAGGTTAAGCAATCCAGGGATTGGCGGAATTAAACCCAGACTCTTTTTTTAATGTTATTTTCTACAACTTCTTTCGTAGGATAAATATCCACAATAACTTCGTCAGGCTCAAACCAGAGTTTTATTTCTCTTTGAGCATCTTCTGAATTAGCACTTGTATGAATAACATTTTCATAAATTCCAGCTGTTGTTATTCTTCCATACGCTCCTCTAATAGATACTGGATCAGCTTCTTCTGGATTTGTTGCACCACACAAATCTCTAACTTTCTGGATAGCATCATCTCCCCAGTAAACCATAGCCATTACTTTGTGCCTATCATGCAATTCGCCCATTATGTAATGTATTAGCTCATCAAAAAAAGGCGCGTCTTTCATGTGTGAATAGTGCGTCTCAGCTAATTCTCTTGAAACTCTTACAATTCGAGAAGCAACAATTTCCAATTTAGTTTCAGAGAGTCGCGTGAGGATGTTTCCTGTCAGTGATTTTTTCAAACCGTCAGGTTTAATTAATATAAGTGTTTGATTAACCATCATTTTCCTTACTTTTGTATTTAAAGTTACAATATAATAATGAATCTAAAAAGTCAATTTTTTTCAGTGAATCCTTCCAAAAATACGCCTTAGTTCTTTAGCCATCAGTTCTTGATTAGCTAAAACTGCATCAAGCTTAACATTGATATTAGCAAGCTCTTCAGTTGCCACAATATTTTTTGTTTCTTGAATATTTTCTGATGCAGCAATGTTAAAATTAAAAATTAGTCCTATCACTAATCCTAAACAAAAATATATTACTAATTTAACTCTCTCTTTTACCATGCCTATTACCTCCCTAAATATATAAGTATTATAATACTAACGTATAGAGCTGTAAAGCAAAATGCGCTATGGACAAAAAAACTGTGCGGTTTCAATCCGCACAGTTTTTAATCCTTGACAATAGGGCAATTATATATTTTATTGTTTCTTTTTTCTACTAATACCTGCCAATCCAAACAAACCACTTCCAAGAAGAAGTAAGCTTGCTGGTTCAGGTACTGCATTTGAATCTGCTGATACATCATCAAAAAAAACAGCTCCTGATGGATTAGCACCAGATTCATCAACTCGGAGCACAATCCTCGTATAAGCTGTATCAACTGGAGCAACTTCACTAACAGTATAGTATGCCCAGTCAATTCCACTTCCTGCTGCTAAAGTTCTTGCTTCTTGTAGTTTTGTATCACTACTATTGTAAAATTCCATAGCAACATAAGCTTCAGTGTTTTCTAATACATCAGTTGCAATATAAGCACTCAGGTCTACTTGTTCTCCGCCTGCAGAAGCTATATCTTGCCATATTCCGTTTGTGCCTCCCCATGCCCATGATTGAGTAGAGAAAGAACCTGTCCGGTAAACATCAGATGAAACTTGGAAATTTCCCCAAGAGTTCCAATCAGATAAATCACCAGCTTCAAAACCAGGATTATTCAAGACATTTGCTGAAGCCATGGTAGTACATGTAATAGACAAAGCTACAATCAAAGCAACAAGTAATGGTGTTTTTTTCATGTACATAACCTCCTTTCATTCATCACGTTTCGATGTTAATCCTTAAAAATTGAGGAGCTTGTCTGCGTCGCTATACTCCCCTTTATATCATCACGTTTCGATTATATCATCCTAAATAAATTATGTCAAGGAAAAAATATTGCTTTTATTGGGTGTTTTATTGCAGCTTTTTCAAACTCTTTTTTTCTTGCTGCGCGATTTGATTGGTTGTCTGCAAAAAATCCTAAGGAAGGTTAAAATACTTAAAGCTATATAGCCATATAGGGTAAGAAAAAAACCATGCAGTGCTTCAATTTTTAAAAATAGGCCTTCTCTATTAAGAGATTCTACTTTAAAAAATAGAAATGATGCTATAGCAGTGATTAAAATAAATCTGAGAAATCTGCCCGCCAAGGCCTGTCTTCTGCCTATAGCTCCAAAAAAAGCCACTAGGGCCATAAAGGGTAAAATATATATTAAGTATATTTTAGGCCTTAAGACTTTCGTCTCATTAGCTATAGGGATCTCATAGCCCTTAAGCTCTCTATCTAAATCAATAGGTGAAATGATAGCTGTTGCTGCATCCACTGTTCCTTTAGCTGTTTTAACTATAGCTCTAAAGAGTCCTGTTGGCTCTGCCTTCTGAATCATAGAAGTACCATCATCAAAAGGTTTAGCTAAAGACCCACTTCCAGCTATCCAGGGTAGAAAAAAAGAAACCATAATCACAAGGCATACAATAATAATCAAGAAATTAATTAATTTCATTTCGCTTGTTTCTTTATAAAGGAAATGTCATCAATTTCAATATACCCAGCTTCATCAACTTTCCTAAGAGCTGTTTCAAATTGTATCTTATTTATACTGGATAAATCAAAACTAACTGATTTGCCCCACCCTTCTTGCTTTAATTCATCAAACTTAATTTCATATAGCTTCCATTCATCTGAAACTGTAATTTTATTACCATGATAATCATAATCCCCAACAGCCTGTGAACAAACTTTAAATTTTATACATTCCTCTATTATAAGGTTTCATCAAACCATTTCGTTAATAAACCAATGAACTCATCAGCTAAATTCCGCATTAAATACTCAGCATGAAGCCCATCTTTCATAATTTCAATTTGTTTCATCTTTGAAGAACAGTTATCATATAGAACTTTTGAATGCCAGGGGCGAATTACCCAATCACGACTGCCATGAACAAATAAAACGGGGATATTTATCTTGCGAATTGACTCCAAGGGTTTTTTCTTCTTAAGCCAGAAAGGGCCCGGACGAATACCCTTACCTGTTCTCCCTTCCTTTGAGAAGGCATAAACAACATCTTCCTGCCAGTCCATTTCCCAAAAATCCAAATCAATTTTATTAACATCGCTAGGGCCACTAACAGCTACAAAAGATTTAACAGGATTTTTATATATAAGGCTATTAATTGAAATAGCTGCGCCAAATGAAAAACCAATCAAACCTATCTTATTATATTTGGGTGCTAAATAATTATATACCGCTCTTAAGTCCTTATCTTCTTTGCTTGACCAAGAAAATACACCATCACTTTGTCCATGGCCTCTAAAATCAAATATGAATACATCAAATTTATCAGCAAGCCTTTTTGAAATATCTTTAAAAACTTCATTATTTTTACTATTATTAAAACCATGAGCAATAATTACAACCTTTTCATAGCCACTTTTATAATGATAGTACGAAATTTTAACATTATCAAATGTTAATAACTGCCCTGAAAAACGCATAATTATCTTTCTCCTTAATCGCTTAAAGCCTTTCAGTTTTTGGATGTTGATATAAAGGTCCCTTTAAACCAACCAACACCTTAACTAGCTTTATCATTTTAAAACCTCATTAGTTTGTACCAATTATACATATTAAGCTTATCTTTTCTCTCAGCTATTGAAGCTGCTATTTCACATAAGATTGTTTTTTCTCTGGCATTTAAATCATTATTATTTATAACCTGGCGCATATGACCTGCT
>JAVCCI010000003.1 GCA_030765555.1 Candidatus Kappaea frigidicola | reverse complement strand
TTTTGGCTGCAAAAGAATTTATATGTGGCCAATTGCTGCTACATTTAGATAGCACAATGAATAATGCACTCTGGGTAGGGGAGAAAATTTTACTTAACGATAAAGCGTCAAACATAAATGAACTCATAAAAAAGGTAATGGCTGTAAATGCTGGTGAATTAAAAAAAGTTGCCCAATCTGTTTTCAAAAAAAACAATTTAAACCTAGCAATCATAGGGCCTATTTCTTCAAATAAATATAGCATATTAAAACTAGTGAGAAATTTTAAATAATGAAAAATTCTATGAACATTTTTGAACTCTTTGGCATAAAGGTAAAGGTTCATATAACTTTTATTCTTCTACCGCTCCTAATTGGTTTAGGCGTTTTTTTCACAGAGGGCCCATCAAACGCTCTTAGGGCAATAGTTTTTGTTTTCTTTATATTTACCTGTGTAACTTTTCATGAATTTAGTCATTCATTAGTAGCTCAACACTATAAAATCAAGGTTAAATCTATAATCTTACTTCCTATTGGTGGTGTGGCCACAATGGAAAAGATGCCAGAAAAACCTAAAGAAGAGTTTTTGATGGCTATCGCTGGGCCTATGTTTAACATTGTTTTAGCTATTATCCTTTTTTATCCAATATATATTCTCTTTGATCGAAATCTAGCTCAAATGAGTCCTGCTAATTCAAGTTTTTACACTTGGAAAGCTACAATTCTTTATATGTATTGGGTTAATCCTATTCTTGCTGTATTTAACATGCTTCCGGCCTTTCCCATGGATGGAGGAAGAGCTCTTAGAGCCTTTTTAGCTTCCCGCATAGGTACAGCCAGGGCAACCAGAATTGCAGTAAGTATTGGCCATGGATTTGCAATCCTTTTTGGTTTATACGGATTGATGCGCGGGTGGATTATGTTAATTTTAATTGCATTCTTTATATACGTGGCAGCTTCTCAGGAAGAAAAAATGGTTAATCTGAAGGTGGCCTTGGGCCATTACACAGCCAAAGACATACTCTCTAAGGAGCATTTTACAGTTTCACCAGATGCATCCATAGCTAAAGTACTGGAATTATCACTTAAAACATCTCAACAGGATTTTCCAGTTGTAGCTAGTAATAAAGTTGTTGGCATTCTCACTAGACAAAACCTAATATCAGCAATTCATCAACACAGCAAGGAAAAAACTGTAAAAGAAGTTATGAGCCATAAATTTATTTCAGTAAAAATAAACGAACATCTAACAACTTTATATAGTAAAATGGCAGCTAACAACCTAAAAACAGCGCTAGTTTTCTATCATAATGAACTAAAAGGTGTTATCAGCCTAGAAGATATAGCTAGAGTTTATAATTTAGAAGTCAACGCTTAAAAAACAGAATTAAGGATTAAGGATTAAGTTAGAAGCAGAATTTGAGTACAGAATTAAATAAAAAAACTTAATTCTTAGAGCGAATAAAATGAGCGTCTTAATTCTTAGAGTGAGCGAACGCGAACGTCTTGATATAAAAAGTAAAATATATTATATGATACTTGAGAACTATACCGGGAGATGAATATGGATAAAGAAATTACTGTTGGTCCGTCACTTTTAGCTGCAGATTTTTCAATGCTTAAAGATGAAATAAAAAGAGCTGAAGAAGCTAAGGCTGATTTCTTACATTGTGATATTATGGATGGTCACTTTGTACCCAATATATCCTTTGGTCCTTCCATAGTAAAGGATATCAGAAAAAATACTGAATTAACTTTGGACGTCCATCTGATGATTGAAGATGCACAAAAATACTTAAATGCATTTATTGATGCTGGAAGCGATATTATAACGGTTCACATTGAAACTTTAAAAGAGCCTAGAAAAATTCTAGAAGATATTAAATGTGCAGGCCTCAAAGCTGGCATCTCACTCAACCCTGAAACATCTGCCGATAGTTTAAAGGATGTTCTAGATATAGCGGATATGATTCTTATAATGACTGTTCATCCTGGATTTGGAGGCCAAAGCTTTATTAAGGATTGTCTGCCTAAAATAGAAAAAATTAGAGAAATGTTTGATGGAGATTTGGAGGTTGATGGAGGAATTAACTATGAAACCGCTCAATTAGCTGTAAAAGCAGGAATTAATATGGTTATTGCAGGTACCCATTTATTTAGCTCTCATGATATGAAAAAGGATATTGAAAATATAAAATGTCTAAAAAGATAAAATTTGGAACTGATGGTTGGAGGGGAATTATTGCTGAAGATTTTACTTATGAGAATGTTCGCATTGTAGCTCAAGCTATTAGTGACCATATAAATTATTCAAATAAAAAGAAAGAAAAAATTGCAGTAATTGGGTATGACACTAGGTTTATGTCAAAAAATTATGCCCAATTAATTTCCGAAGTTATCGCTGCTAACGGTATAAAGGTAATTTTTTCAAAAGAATTTATCCCAACTCCAGCATTAAGCCTAGCTGCCAAGAGAAGATCTACTGTTGGGGGCATAATGGTAACTGCAAGCCATAACCCGGCCAACTTTAACGGTATAAAATTTAAGACAAACCTGGGCACATCAGCTGATGCTAAAGTTACAAAATCCATTGAAAGTTTTTTAGGTAAAAATCTAATAAAGAAAATAGATTACAGTTTAGCAGTTAAAAAAAGAATCATTAAAGAGCTCGATTTATGCAAAGAATACATAAAACACATAAAAACATTTATAGATTTCTCACTAATTAATAAAAGTAAATTTAATGTGTTAATTGATGCTATGCATGGAACTGCTGACAGCCTTATGGAAGAATTATTAAAAAAATCTGATATCAAAATGACTTTTATTAACAATAAACCGCGCTGTGACTTTAATGGAATCAAACCTGAACCCATAGAAATTAATTTAAAACAACTTCAAATGCTTTTAAAAAAAGGCAAGTTCGCTGTGGGTCTGGCAACTGATGGCGATAGTGATCGAGTGGGTGTCATGACTGAAAATGGCCGGTTTATTAACTCAAGTCAGCTATTTACCCTTTTACTGCTTTACTTTATTGATAAGAAAAAGAGGAAGATGGCCATTGGTAAAACAGTTTCATGTTCAAGCTTAATCAATAAAGTAAGTGATGCATATAAAATAAAAATGTATGAAACTCCCATAGGATTTAAATACTTGGCTGATTTAATTCTAGAAAATAAGATAGACTTTGCCTGTGAAGAATCAGGAGGAATTGGTTTAGCTAAATATCTACCTGAAAGAGATGGAATATTAGCCCAGCTCTTAACCCTTGAGATGATGGCTGCCTATAAAAAAACAATAGGGCAAATTATGTGTGATGCCGAAGGTAAATTCGGTAAATTTTATTACAAAAGAGTTGATGTAAAATATCCGGCAGACAAAAGAAAAGAAATTATAAGCAATGTATCACCTCTAAAAATAAAAAAGATATTAAATAATAAGGTTAAAAGGGTTCTGGAGACTGATGGTCTCAAATACTTCTTAGAAGATGGTAGTTGGCTCTTATTTAGGTTCTCAGGTACAGAACCCATATTAAGGATATATGCCGAATCAAACTCAAATATTAAAACTTCAAAAATGATTAAGTCAGCTTTGAGAAAGGTTATTTAATGCATCCTGATAAAAGTAAAATACGTAATTTTTGTATAATCGCTCATATAGATCATGGAAAATCAACTCTCTGTGATAGACTCCTTGAATTTACTGGCTCCATAAGCAAGAGAGATTTTAAAAATCAACTTCTAGATGATATGGATTTAGAGCGAGAGCGCGGCATAACAATCAAGGCCTCTGCGGTTAGATTTAACTACAAAGATCGGGACAACGTTGACCATACCATGAATCTAATAGATACACCTGGACATGTTGATTTTACTTATGAAGTCTCCAAATCACTTTCAGCTTCAGAGGGAGCTGTTTTGTTAATTGATTCAGTGGAGGGCATAGCAGCCCAGACTGTCGCTAACTATCATCTGGCAAAAGAAAATAATCTAAAAATAATTCCGGTGGTAAATAAAATAGATTTACCACATGCTGATATTGATCATGCTAAACTTCAACTTATCAGTGCCTTTGGTTTTCAGGAAGAAGAAATCTTAACAGCCAGTGCGAAGATGGGTCAGGGAACAGAAGATATTCTTAAAGCCATTGTTGAAAGAATTCCTCCGCCTAGCGGAAATAGCCAAAAACCTTTGAAAGCACTAATTTTTGACTCATCATATGACGTTTACCAAGGTGTAATTTTATACGTCAGAGTTATTGATGGAGAAATTAAACATAATCAAAAAATAAAATTAATGAATGCCGGCACCTCTCATCAAATACAGGAAGTCGGAATCTTTAACCCCAAACCGGTAAAAACAAAAGGGCTTAAATGCGGCGAAGTTGGCTATTTAGCCTGCAATATAAAGAATGCCAGCATAGTAAATGTAGGAGAAACAATAACCTGCTTTAAATCGCCAGCCAAAGAACCTTTAGAAGGATACAAAAAAATTAAACCTTTTGTTTTCTGCGGCATATATCCTGAAAACACTAAAGATTTCGAAGAACTAAAAAAAGCCCTTGAAAAACTTAAACTTAATGATGCTTCTTTTACGTTTGAGCAAGAATCCTCTGAATCTCTGGGGTTTGGTTATCGCTGCGGCTTTTTAGGTCTCCTGCATTCTGAAATAGTTCAGGAAAGATTAGAAAGAGAGTTTGATGTCAGTCTAATCATTTCAATTCCCAGTGTTGTCTATCGCATTGAAAGAACAAGCGGCAAAGAAGTAGAGCTTGAAAACCCATCAAAGTTTCCAGACCCACAGGAAATAAAGCATGTCTTAGAACCTTGGATAAAGGCCTTTGTCATTACACCTCTTGACTACGTTAATGATATAATGCAATTAGTAAAAAACAGGCGGGGGAACTATATAAAAACTGAATACCTTGGAGACGATAGATTAATTCTGACATACGAATTGCCCCTAGCTGAAGTTGTAGTTGATTTTTATGATAAACTTAAATCTATCACTAGAGGCTATGGTTCTTTTGATTACGAAGTGATTGGATACAGACCGGGCAATTTAGTAAAGGTTGATGTACTATTAAACGAAAAAAGATACGACTCTTTTAGTTTTATTGTTCATAGAGACAAAGCTGAACAAAGAGGCAGAGATGTTACTGATAAGCTAAAAGCATTGATACCTAGGCAATTGATTCAGGTGGCTATTCAGGCAGCCATATCAAATAAAATTATTGCCAGGACAAATATATCTGCCTTAAAAAAACATGTAACTGGAAAATGTTATGGGGGAGATATAACCAGAAAGCGTAAACTTTGGGACAAGCAAAAAAAAGGTAAAAAACGGATGAAACAATTCGGAAATGTACAAATACCGCAAGAAGCTTTTAAGGACATACTAAAAATATAGGAAAGGGTTCAGCATGTCAAAACATAATAAATCAGCAACACGTGAATGGATTGAAACTATTGTTATTGCCGTTGCATTAGCTTTATTCGTTCGTACTTTTTTTGTGCAATCCTTTAAAATACCTTCCGGCTCTATGCGCAAAACACTAATTGAAGGTGATAAAATACTAGTTAACAAGCTTATATACGGGCCAAAAATACCCTTTACCCATATAGTATTACCTTCTATAAGGGAGCCTAAAACTGGCGATATTATAGTTTTCAAGTACCCTGAGGACCCCAAAAGAGACTTTATAAAGAGATTAATTGCCTCTGAAGATCAAAGGGTTGAAATCAAGGATAATCATGTCCTGGTGGACGGACAAAAAACAAACATTGAAAAAATTGATAAAAATATCTACTATGCGAGTGGAATTTACGGAGATAAAGAGATAAAAGTACCAGCTGACAACTATTATGTTCTTGGAGATAATAGCTACGTCAGTAAGGATTCTAGATATTGGGGATATGTGCCTGAAGACAACTTGGTAGGCAGGGCCTTCTTCATTTTTTGGCCACCTCATAGAATTGGCATTTTAAAATAAGTTTGTATTTATACAATATATATGGTATTATCACTTTGAGGACAACCACATATAGTATAAAAGAATAGCCTTATAATAAATGCAAAATACCGATAGAACCTTAGCCATAGCCTTGATTGTATCATTTGCTAGCCATAGTTTCATGTTTATTCCAGTTGGTAAAATGTTTTTATTGGACCG
>JAVCCI010000081.1 GCA_030765555.1 Candidatus Kappaea frigidicola | reverse complement strand
TAAGAACAAGATTTGGAATGTTTTTTCATCTTGAGTTTTATGAGCCCGAGGATTTAGTTAAAATTATTAAGCGCTCAGCCAGTATTTTAGGTGTTCCGCTTGATATAGAAGGTGCAGCTGAAATAGCTAGGCGCTCCAGAGGAACACCCAGAATAGCTAACCGTTTATTAAGAAGGGTAAGAGATTTTGCTGAAGTTAAGGGTGATGGTTCAATTAATCAAGATACAGCTGATAAGGCCTTGCGTATGCATGGAGTTGATGATAAGGGGCTTAATGGACTGGACAGAAAAATTCTTGAGACAATCATCAAGACATATAAGGGTGGGCCTGTAGGAATAGATTCGTTGGCTGCCACACTTAATGAAGAAAAAGATATTGTAACTGATGTAGTGGAACCATATTTATTAAAAATTGGTTTTTTAAAAAGAAGTCCACGAGGTAGGCAGGTAACAGAAGAAGCGCTAAAGCATTTTGATCTTAAGTTAAAAAGTGATCACCAAAAAGAACTGTTTTAGGTTTTATGAAAAATATATTATTACACGTCTGCTGTGCACCATGTCTAATTTATCCATATCAATATCTTACCGATAAAGGCTTTAAGGTAGTAAACTATTTTTACAATCCTAATATCCATCCTTATAGTGAATATAAAGAAAGATTAAAATCTCTTAAGAATTATACCCAAAAAAATAATCTTGATTTACTTATAGAAGATGGTTATGAAATAGAAGATTTTTTTTCTAAAATAAAAGATAACACTATAGAGCCAGAGCGTTGTAATCTCTGCTGGCAGATGCGACTTGAGAAAACAGCTCTAAAGGCTAAGGAATTAGGTATAGATACATTTACGACTACACTTTTAGTTAGTCCCTACCAAGATCAGATGGCTATTAAGGGTATTGGAGAGGGTATTGCTAAGGAGCAGGGATTGAATTTTTATTATCATGATTTTTCTCTAATGTTTAAGCAGGCGCACGATGAGGCTAAAGAGCTAGGTATGTATTTACAGAAATATTGCGGGTGTTTATATTCAGAAAGAGCTAGATATTTGAAGCAATATAGGAAAAGCAATGGTTAATAAAAAGATAATTAAAAAATATACTTTAATTGTAGCATTAATCCTCATAGCTATTATTGAGACATCTCTCGTTTTTGCTATGGCGCAAAATCCTAAAGGGCCAAAAAATTATATCCGGGTAGCTGTTAGTCAGAAAAAAGAAATGGTGGACTTAAGGCTTAAAGGTCAGTACCGTATTTATTCATTGAATTCAGATAATATAATTAAAGAGGGTAAGAATTTAAAAGTTGAAGTTAGAATTGGTAAGAATGGTCTAGAGTTAGGCGCAGAAAAATTGGATTTAGAAGGTATTTGTATCGAGACTGCTTCTAATGCGGCTATCCTAATCGATAAACGTAAGTTTAGGGGAGTAATGGATATTATAATAAAATCTGATAAAACCCTGCTTTTAGTTAATCATGTAGATATTGAAGAATATTTGTGTGGTGTGTTATACCATGAAGTTTCTCATCTTTGGCCTCTTGAGGCTTTAAAAGCACAGGCAATTGCTTCAAGGACTTTTGCTTTATATCAACATGAGGTCAATAAGGATAAGGAGTATGATCTGACTAATACAACTTATTCTCAGGTTTATGGCGGAGCAACTAGTGAGAAATATCGAACTAATAAAGCTGTAATAAAGACTTATGGTGAAGTTATGACCTATGATGGAAAACTGTTTCCGGCCTATTTTCATGCTTGTTGCGGTGGCTCTACTGAAGATGCAGATAAGCTCTGGAAGACAAATCTTCCAGTTTTAAAGGGTGGGCTTTGTCCATATTGTACGCATTCACCACATTTTAACTGGTCAAGAAAAGTCTCGATATGGTTGGTGAGAAAAAAATTAATGGAGAATGGCTATAAATGCGGTAAAATTACTTCTTTTGAATCCTCTGCTTATGATGTTTCAGGTAGGGTGACTGATATTATTATTAAAACTACACAAGGTAATCTTACGATACCCTCTAATAAGCTAAGAATAATGATAAGTCCGACTTTAATTAAGTCGACTAACTTTACAGTCAAATTAGATAAGGAGTTTCTTTACTTTGAAGGTAAGGGTTGGGGTCATGGTGTGGGGCTTTGTCAGTGGGGAGCTTATGGTATGGCCAAAGAGGGTTTTAAGGCAGAAGAAATACTTGATTTTTATTATCCAAATAATAGTATAGCGGATATCTGGGATAATGACACTTACACTCAATGATTTTGATTATAAATTACCCCAGGGATTAATCGCTCAGTTTCCTGCAAAAAAAAGAACGCATTCTAAGCTTCTTGTTATTAATCGCAATAAAAAGACCATAGAGCATAAGATGTTCATTGATTTTATTAAATATATTAATAGAGATGATGCTTTAGTTATAAATAATACCTATGTGATTCCTGCTAGGCTTAAAGCTATAAGAGAAAAAACTGGAGCAAAGCTTGAAGTTTTTATAGAGAGGAAAATAGCCCCATATACTTACAGAGTATTAGTCAAACCCTCAAAGCGAGCTAAGCAAGGGGATTGCATAATATTTCCTAAAAATCTAATTAAAGCACAGGTTATAGAAGATATTTCGCCCGAGAAGGTAATTAAATTTAAAAGAGTAAGCGGATTGGATGATTTACTTGAAAAAGAAGGTGCAGTTCCGCTGCCGCCTTATATAAAAAGATTACCAGTGGCCTCTGATAAATTAAGATATCAAACGGTTTATGCCAATAAAAAGGGTGCGGTTGCGGCTCCGACAGCAGGATTGCATTTTGATGAAAGATATCTTCAAAGCATTAAGCATAAAGGTGTTAAAATCTGCGAATTGACTTTGCATGTCAGCTATGGTACATTTAAGCCCGTTACCCAAGAGGATTTAGAGAAAAATAAATTGCATAGAGAATTTTTTTTACTTAATAAACAAACAGCAAATACTCTTAATAAGATTAAAAAAGATGAAGGCAAGATTGTTGCAGTGGGCACTACGAGCTGTCGAGCTTTAGAATCTGCTTCAGATGGGGATGCTTTACGCGAACAGGCTCGGGAAACAGATTTACTTATATTCCCACCTTATAAGTTTAGGGCAACTAATGCTTTACTAACTAATTTTCATTTACCAAATAGTTCTCTGTTGATGTTAGTTAGTGCTTTTGTGAGTAATGTTGGCATGTCTGTTGAAGAGGGTCATAAATTATTGATGGAAGCCTATAGGCAGGCAGTTAGAAGGAATTACCGTTTTTACAGTTATGGCGATGCAATGTTAATTATATGATAAATAAATTTTTTAAATTAAAAACCCAAAGTTCAAAATCTAATGCGAGAAGAGGCAGGCTGAAGACTGAGGCGGGAATAGTTAATACGCCCTGTTTTATGCCAGTGGCAACGCAGGCTACAGTAAAAACTCTCTCTAGTGAAGATATGTTAAGCGCTAAAGCGGAGATACTTTTGGCTAACGCATATCATTTATATCTTAGGCCAGGTACAAGAATAATTAAAAAATTGGGCGGTTTGCATAAATTCATGAACTGGCATAAGCCGATTCTTACTGATTCAGGAGGCTATCAGGTCTTTAGCTTGGCTGAATTAAAAAAAATTAGTGATGAAGGAGTTAAGTTTCAATCGCATATTGATGGTTCTTATCATATGCTTACTCCGGAGAAGGTAATTGAGATTGAATCTGATTTGGGAGTAGATATAATTATGCCCCTAGATGTTTGTACCCATTACCCGGCCACTCGTGATTATGCCGAAACGTCATTAAAGAGAACAACTGCGTGGGCTAAGCGGTCTAGGAAAGAATTTGAGAAAAAGCAAAAAAGGGGTAAGTATCAACAGTTTCTTTTTGGGATTATTCAGGGAGCTATGTTTCCTGATTTAAGAAAGATGGCTGTTCAGGAATTAGTTGATCTTAATTTTGACGGATATTCCATTGGCGGTCTTATGGTGGGTGAGCCTAATAAATTAACCCACAAAATTTTAAAAATAACGCTCAATGAGTTGCCTATTGATAAGCCTAGATATTTTATGGGTCTTGGAACTCCTTTAGATATATTAGAAGCTATAAAAAGCGGAGTAGATATGTTTGATTGTGTTATACCGACTAGATATGGCAGAAATGGAACCGCTTTTACTTCTAGGGGAAAAGTTGTTGTCAGAAATGGAGCATATAAGGAAGATAGTAAGTCTCTAGATAAGGAGTGTGATTGTTTTGTTTGTAAAAACTACAGCCGAGCCTACTTAAGACATCTATTAAATACGGGTGAAATTTTAGGTCCGAGATTAGTATCATATCATAACACGTATTTTTATCAAAAGTTTACATTAAGGGTGCGTCAGGCCATTGAAAATAATCAGTTCGAAAAGTTTGAAAAAAGCTTTAAAAAGGTTTATAATAACAAGAATAGATAATACGTAAAAACCATAAGGAGAAAGAAATGAATTTATTAGCTACTATAGCTTATGCAGCTGGAATGGCGCCGCAAACAGGGGTTGAAGCAGAAGCTCAGAATCCTT
>JAVCCI010000068.1 GCA_030765555.1 Candidatus Kappaea frigidicola | reverse complement strand
TGAAAAGATAAGGATTTGCTATGGTTGATAAAATTGAAGACATTTTAAAAGATTTGAAAAAAGGTAAGATGGTCATTGTAGTTGATGACGAAGATAGGGAGAATGAAGGAGACCTTATTTTACCAGCTGAATATGCCACAAAAGATAATATAAATTTTATGGCTACTTATGGCAAGGGTCTTATTTGTGTACCTTTAGAGAGTAGGCGCCTTAATGAGCTAGGAATCCCCCCGATGAGGAATGCTGCTCATCATGGAGAAGTCGATGCCTATAGAACTGATTGGGCTATTTCTGTTGATGCAAAAAAGAATGTTACCACTGGGATATCAGCGGCAGATAGAGCGAGAACCATCAAAACTCTTATTAATCCTAAAACAAAACCAAAAGATCTTATAAAACCAGGGCATTTATTTCCCTTGAGAGCCAAGGAGGGTGGAGTTTTAGTTAGGGCTGGGCACACTGAGGCTTGTGTTGATTTAATGAAAACTGCAGGTCTTTATCCCGCCGGGGTCATTTGTGAAATCATGAGCCCTAATGGAGAAATGGCTCGCTTGCCGGAACTAAAAAAGTTTGCTAAAGAACATAAATTGAAAATATGTACAATTGAGGATTTAATAAAATACAGAACAAGGAAAACTAAGCTTATTGAATTAATTACTAAAACAAAACTTCCTACTAAGTTTGGTAGTTTTAAGCTATGTCTTTATAGGTCACTTATCGATAATTCTGAGCATATTGCTCTTGCTATGGGTCGTTTGACCGGAGAAGTTTTAGTGCGAGTGCACTCAGAGTGTCTCACAGGAGATGTTCTTTTTTCAAAGCGATGTGATTGTGGTCAACAGCTAGAAAGATCTTTGAATATGATCAAAAAAAAGAAAAAAGGAGTTCTTTTGTATATGCGTCAGGAAGGTAGAGGCATAGGCTTAGCAAATAAGCTCAAAGCCTACCATCTGCAGGATAAGGGTATGGATACTGTTGAAGCAAATGAGGCTTTAGGTTTTAGAGCAGATTTAAGAGATTATGGAATAGGCGCTCAAATTTTAGCTGATTTAGGCCTTAAAAAGATACACTTAATTACTAATAATCCCAAAAAAGTTGTTGGTCTTCAGGGTTATGGCCTTGCAATCACAAAAAGAATTCCGTTGGTTATAAAACCAACTGCATATAATGATAGGTATTTAAGGGTAAAAAAAGAAAAATTAGGACATTTATTGGACCTATAGCATATATCTCCTCTACATTCTTTGGGAATCAAAGAATGGGGGATTAATTTGGGTAGATTAGTTATGTTCACCTTGTTGCATAACTAATACCCTTTATTAGGAAAGGAAAAGAGATGATAAAGACAATTTCAGCAGACTTAATTGTAAAAGGAAGTAAATTTTCAATTATAGCTTCCAGATTTAATGAGTTTATTACATCAAAGCTCATTGATGGTGCGGTGGATTGTTTAAAAAGGCATGGTGCAAAAGAAGCTGACATAAAGGTGATTTGGGTGCCTGGTTCTTTTGAGATTCCGTTTGTAGCATCAAAGCTAGTTGAAAAGGGCAAAGAAGATGCTATTATTTGTTTGGGAGCTGTTATAAGGGGCCAAACTCCTCACTTTGATTATGTGGCATCTGAAGTCTCTAAGGGCATAGCGGCTCTACAGTTGAAAGGGAAAAAACCTTTATCTTTTGGTGTAATAACAGCTGAGAATCTAGAGCAAGCTATTGACAGAGCTGGTGCCAAAGAAGGTAATAAAGGATATCAAGCGGCTATGAGTGCTATAGAATTAGTGAACTTGCAGAAACTTATATAGGAGAATGAATTGAGAAAGAGGACTAAGGCAAGAGAAATAGTATTACAATTTCTTTATCAGCAAGATATTAGAAAAGATGACTGGCTCAGCAATATAGCTGATTTTGAACTTTTAAAAGAAGTTGAAGATGATGTAGCCCCTTTTGCTATTGCTCTCATGAAGGGCACTCTTGAAAATATATCTACCCTAGATGATTTAATTGCAAAAAGTGCTCAAAATTGGCAGATAAAAAGAATGTCTGCAGTAGATAGAAATGTTCTGCGCCTAGCAGCTTATGAACTAATTCATGAATCTGATATTCCGATTAAAGTTTCAATTAATGAAGCAATTAATTTAGCTAAGAAGTATGGTGATGAAGAGTCTGGTAAATTTGTAAACGGAATCCTTGATAAGATAAAAAGAGATATAGATGACGGTCAAATCAAAACAAAAAGCTGATGATCTATTTTTTATGCTTCAAGCTTTAGAGCTAGCTAGAAAAGCTAAGGGATTAACATGTCCTAATCCTAGTGTGGGAGCTATAATTATAAAAGCAAATAAAGTTATTGCAAAAGGATTTCATGAGAAAGCCGGTACTGCCCATGCTGAAATTATTGCTCTTAATAAAGCTGGTAAAAGTGCCAAAGGAGCTTGTATGTATGTTACTCTTGAGCCTTGCAGTACATTTGCAAAAACCCCTCCTTGCACCAAAGCCATTATCAAGGCTGGTATAAAAAGGGTAGTTATCGCTACGCTTGATTCCAATCCAATAAATAGAAATAAAGGTCTTCATATCTTAAAAGAGCATGGAATTGAGGTTGAAAAAGGCGTTCTTGAGTGTGAAGCAAAAAAAGTTAACGAAGATTTTAATAAATTCATGAAATATAAAAAACCTTTCATCACTATTAAAGCTGCTCAGACTTTAGACGGCAGGATGGCTACACAAACACTTAATTCTAAGTGGATAACTTCACTTGCCAGTAGAAAAGCAGCTCATGAGTTACGCTATCGCTCTGAAGCTATTCTAACTGGTATCGGCACTGTATTAAGTGATAATCCAAAATTGACAAGTCGTCTATATGTAAAAAATAATAATCCCCAAAGAATTCTCCTGGATTCACAGCTAAAAGTACCTCTCAATGCCAATATTCTTAAAAATAACTGCCCTGAGGTCATCATATTTACATCCCTTAAACCTAATCAAAAAAAATATAAACTATTATCTCAGCTGAAGCATGTAAATATCATTAAGGTAAAAAATACAAAGGTAGGATTATCCCTAAAAGAGATTATAAAAATACTAGGTGACATGAATATTATAAATATACTTATAGAGGCTGGGCCTAAGCTCCTATCTTCTTTTATCAAGCAAGATTTAGTAGATAAGTTCATTTTCTTTATAGCACCTAAGCTATTAGCTGATAAATATGCTTTAGGTATTGATACTGGTATGAAAAAAAATATTTCTGAGGCCTTATGCTTAAAAAATGTAACTTACAACATTTTAGGTGATGACATAATTATGGAGGCTTACATATAATGTTTACTGGAATTATTAATCAGGTTATTCCTATAGTGTCTATTAAAGAATCAACGGATAAAAAAATATTTTCAATTAGACTTAAAGAAATAAATGAGGCAATATTACTAGGGGAAAGCATTGCTATAAACGGAGTTTGTCAAACCGTAAGCGCTATAAAAGGTAATGAAATTTCTTTTTATACTATGCAGCAAACTTTAGCAGATACCAATATCAATAACTTGCAGCAGTCTGATATGGTTAACGTTGAATTTTCACTTACGCCCGCAAGTAAAATAAGTGGGCATTTTGTTACTGGCCATGTTGATTGCTTGGGTAAAATTATTAAAGTTGAGAAAAAAAATGATGCTACTGGATTTCATATAGATTTTCCGGATAATTTTAGTAATTTAATAGTAAAAAAGGGCAGCATTGCGGTTAATGGTATAAGTCTTACGGTTTCAAATGTTATTAATTCATCCTTTACTTTTATGGCTATCCCGCAGACTATGATGACTACTACGCTCCAGTATACCAAAGAGGCCGATATGCTTAATCTGGAATTCGATATCCTCGCCAAATACCTAAATGCTAATAAGGGCCATGATACCAAAACTGATAAAGATAGTTCTAAAATTACCCTTGATTTATTAAGACAAAAAGGTTTTATTTCTTAAATAATCTATTGACTTAACTTATTTAACTTGATATAGTTATATGATATTAATTTAAAATTTATATTGATTATTAAAGGATATAGTTAGATGAAGCGAAATGAGAATGCAAGAAGATTAGATAGGGTTGCCGGTAGATATTTTTTAAAATTGTCTATGAATATTGTAAAGTGGCTACCTGTATGTTTACTTTATCCTTTCTCAAGGTTTGTGGGGCATTTAGGCTTTTGGGCAGTAGCTAAATATAGGAAAATTACACTTGATAATTTACAGCAGTCTTTTAAAGATAAAACACCTTCAGAAATTCGCAGGATAGCCCTAGAGAGCTACTGTGAAACTACATGGGGAGCTGTGGAAACTATAAAACTAGCTCTTGATAAAAATATCCATGCAAAATTAAAGGACTTAGTTGAGATCGAGGGGGCGCAATATCTTGATCAAGAACTTGCAAAGGGCAAGGGACTCATATGTATAAGTGCTCATTTCGGCAATTTTACTATCATGACAACGCGTCTTACCGTAGCAGGTTATCCCTTTAATTTAGTTATGCGGTTTGCTGATGATGAAGCAGTGGCCCAGATGTGGAAGGACGTTATGCGTAATGTTGGAATTAAGGCTATTTCAGCGCGTCCACGAAGAAAAGCTGTCGTTGAATCACTAAAATGGCTTAGAGATGGCAAGTCATTATGTCTGCATTCAGATCAAAATAAGACTAATGGTGTTTATGTTGACTTTTTCGCAAGGCCTGCGGGAACAGTTGAAGGTCCAGCCAGACTTCACTTAAGAACGGGCGCTCCTATAGTTTGCGGCTTCATGGTCCGAGAAAACCTACATCATCATAAAATTGTTATTACACCTCCTTTAGATATAAAAATTACGGGGGACGATGAAAAAGATATTTTCAACATAACTCAGGCGTTCACGAAAGAGATTGAAAAAATTGTTAGAAAATATCCTCAACAATGGTGGTGGATGCATGATAGGTGGAAAGGTTCTCGAAGGCTTAGCGAGTTAAACTCCTAATAATCTCTCCTAATATTGTATTGAATTATCCTTGTAAATAAGCTAAAATACTATACATATTCAATGAAAACTAGTTTTATGCAACGAAGTGAACATAAAGCTATATTTGAATTAATCCCGCTGCAGGCGAAAGCGAATATTTAGGACTTTCCTCTTGCTGCGCGTAGTTGCACAAGTAAGCAGATGATATATATGTTTTTTCATAGAAGCTATTTTAAAAATCGGGGCGTAGCGCAGCTTTATTGAGAGCATAACTTACAGAACGTAAGTGAATGTAAGTTATATGCGCGAAATAATCCCGCAGTATTGAGCGTTAGCGAAATGCGGGATGGTGACTTTTTAACAGTGAGCATCTTATCGGGGCGTAGCGCAGCTTGGAAGCGCGCCACGTTCGGGACGTGGAGGTCGTTGGTTCAAATCCAGTCGCCCCGACCAATTAAACATCAAGATTATATATGCAGTAAGCACTATTACAAAAAGTATTAAAACGACCTGGCAAAAGGGTTTTAGGGAAAAAGATTGTTTTTCCCTATCGGCGGACTCGAACTTCTTTGCGCAAGGAATAAGAACAGCGAAGCGTTAAGAGAAAACCATCAGGGTTTTCTCTTAAGCACCGAACGAAGTGAGATGCGGTGGGTGGTTCAAATCCAGTCGCCCCGACCAAATTAGCTAAGAGCATATAGCAAATAGCTAATAGCAAATGGCTAAGAGCTTAACAGGATTAAGGATTAAGTTAGAAGCAGGATTTGAGTACAAAATTAAGTAAAAAAACTTAATTCTTAGAGCGAATGAAATGAGCGTCTTAATTCTTAGAGTGAGCTGATGCGAACGTCTTGCTTTTTTAAGAATTACAACAGGATGGTGTTATGAAGAAAATATCAATATTTTTAGTTCTTTTGTTTATGGGTATAGCGTTTATTTGTTTTAATCAGCAAAGCGTTTTGGCTGCTGCAAAAAATCTGGTTGGCAGGAAGCCACCTGAGATAAACATAAGTTGCTCTTTTAATAATAAGACATCCCTTTCATTGTCTAGCTTAAAAGGAAATGTGGTCTTAGTTGAGTTTTGGGCTACATGGTGTCCGCCATGCAGGAAAGCCATTAGCCATTTAAAAGATTTACACTCAAAATATGCATCGAAGGGTTTAGTAATTGTGGCTATTACTACTGAAGATAAAGCCTTGGTGAAAAAGTTTGCCAAGGACAATAGAATGAATTTTGTTGTTGCACTTGATAATAATGGTAAAACTAATTCAGCCTATGGCGTTAGAAGTATTCCCACAGCTTATCTTCTTGGAGTAGATGGTAAAGTTGTTTGGCAGGGTCATACTATGAATTTATCAGCTGAAACAGTTGAAAAAGAGCTAAAAAAAGTAAAGTCAACGTCTACTGATTTACCGGTTTGGTAGTTAATTTATGAAGCAACAAGCACGCATACTATTCAGGGGCTCTGTCCAGGGGGTAGGTTTTAGGTGGGCAGCTAGAAAATATGCTGTATCCAATCATCTTTGCGGCTGGGTTAAGAATCTTCCTAATGGCAACGTAGAATTAATAGCTCAGGGTAAAAAGGAAGAGATTGTAAATTTCATCAACGATCTTGAAGAATTTATGGGCGGATATATATTAGAGAAAAGAGTAGATTTTCAAGAACTTCAACAAGGTTTTAACGATTTTGAGATAAGGTTTTAATTATATGAAATATGCGATAATTGCAGATATACACGCCAATTTAGAAGCTTGGTTAGCTGTAAAAGCTGAACTTACTAAAGAAAATCCCGATAAGATTATTTGTCTGGGTGATATAATTGGATATGGGGCCAACCCAAAAGAATGTCTTGATGAGGCAAAAGTATCCTGTGATTATATTATTGCAGGTAATCACGATTGGGCTGTGTGTGGACTGTTTGATGTTAATTCTTTTAATCTCTATGCTCGAGAAGCAGTTGAATGGACTGATGGCGTTATTGATGAAAAGCATAAAGACTACTTAAAGAGATTGCCCGTAACTTTGGATATTGATAATTTTACATGTGTCCACGGTTCTTTATATCATCCTGATGAATTTAACTATATATTAAATTTAGATGCTGCAGCCATGACTTTTGCTAATTTAAAAAAAGATATATGCTTTATAGGTCACTCGCACTCACCAGCTATTATCGTCTATGATGAAAATGGTGATATTAACTATATAGATTCTGAAGTAATTGAAATTATTGAAGGCAAAAAGTATATAATTAATGCAGGTAGTGTGGGTCAGCCCCGAGATGGGAACCCGGCAGCATGCTATTGTATTTATAATACAGATGAAAAAATTATTGAAATAAAAAGAGTTCCTTATGAAGTTCATTTAGCACAAAAGAAAATTATAGAAGCTGGTTTACCGCATTTTTTAGCCACCAGATTAGCTGGTGGCAGATAATAAAGGAGTTATGCATGCGTAAGATTGTTTATATTATTCTCATAGTAATTTTTTCAATAAGTTCATTTGGATGTGCAGCATTACAGGATAAATTTGTAAGAAAAAATAAGAAGGGACAAAAAGACAAGCAGATTTTTCAAACCACAAATGAGGTTTATCCAACAGGCGTTCGATATAATAATCACTGGATTTATTATGAGATATGGGCGCACGAAGCCATAGACAGCATGGGTGAGAATCAAAAGAAAACTTATAATTCAGCTCAAAGGGCATTATATAATCTAAAAGAAATGCAAATTCTCTTAAAAGAGCCTAAAGCGGGTGATTTAGATATCTATATAGAGCAAATGGCTAAATTTACCAAAGAACTGAATTCAAGTGCGGTATCAGCTTCAATGCAAAATAAAATTTCCAGGGGATTAACATTACAAATCAGAGATGTGAAAAAAGGTTTTAATTCCGACTTAATAATTGAAGATAATTGGATAAAAACGGATGTCAACTGATTTGAAGGATTATAGCGAAGGTGGACTAAACATAATTAAAGTTGTTCAGGGCTCGCTATTTACAAATAGTTATATTGTTAGTCACGCAAAAAGCAGAGACGCGCTTATTATTGACCCTATTAAACCTACTGATACATATAAAGAAATTATCTCTGATAAAAAACTTAATACTAAGGCAATTATTTTAACGCATGGCCACGTTGACCATATTGAAGGAATTTATGATTTCGATTTGCCAATTATGATTCACGCTAAGGATATTGAATACATAAAAGATCCAAATTTAAATTTATCTGCTTTTACTGAAAACGAGATGACCGAAAAAGATATAAGTATTAAAGCACTAGTTGATGGCGAGATTATTGATTTAGCTGGGATTAACTTCAAGGTAATTAATACTCCGGGGCATACTCCGGGTAGCATTTCTTTATATGTTGAGAATATATTGTTTTCGGGAGATACTTTATTTTTTGATGGAATTGGTCGCTGTGATTTGCCTGGCGGAAATTGCAATGCAATTACAAGTTCTATAAAAGAAAAATTATTTATCTTGCCGGATGAGACTAAAGTCTTTCCTGGTCACGGGCCACTAACCACTATTGGTAGAGAAAAACAATACAACTCATTCTTATGAAAGAATTAATTGAAGAATTTTTAAATTATCTCTCTGTAGAGCGTGGGCTCTCTGATAATACCTTATATTCATATCGCAATGATCTCAATAAGTATGCTCTATTTTTAAATAAAAGAAAAAAAAGCGATATTCAGCTAACCTCAAAAGATGATATAACAGAATTTATTATGCAAGAAAAAGATGCTGGCATATCCACAGCATCTATAGGGCGTTATTTAGCTTCGATAAAGGGATTTTACAGATTTTTAGTCCTTGAAAGATACATTAAAACTGATATTTCAAGCGTCTTAGAGGCTCCTAAATTATGGCAAAAGTTACCAGAAGTATTATCATTAGATGAAGTAGAGCGAATAATCAATCTACCCAACCTTAAAACGCCGTGGGGAATAAGGGACAAAGCTGCTATTGAACTCTTATATGCAACCGGAATGCGTGTTTCTGAAATAAGTAATTTAGCTATCGATAATCTGAATATGGATGTTGGTTTTATTAAGTGTCTTGGTAAGGGCCAGAAAGAAAGAATTATTCCCTTAGGCAGGAAGGCGCAAACTGCTTTGGATAGATATCTAGTGAAAGTTAGGCCAGAACTCATTAATAAAGCAAGATCAGACCGGGCACTTTTTTTATCACGTCTAGGTAAAAAACTCTCCAGGCAAAGTTTTTGGAAAATGATAAAAAAATATGTACGTTTAGCAAAAATCAAGAGGGATATTAGCCCGCACACCCTTAGGCATTCCTTTGCTACCCACTTATTAGAACGCGGTGCAGACCTAAGAATAGTGCAGGAAATGTTGGGGCACGCTAATATTGCTACAACGCAGATATATACTCATATAAATAAAGAACGGCTCAAATCAATACATAAAAAGTTTCATCCAAGACCGTAGAATAGCTATCAGAAAACAGAGAACAGGAAAGAACAAATTCTAAGCACGAAGCACTAAATACTAAACAATATCAAAATTAAAATAACCAAAACTCAAAACAATAATATCATAGAAGATGTTCTGTTTAGAACATTTGAATTTTGAAATTAGCATTTGTTTAGGGTTTAGATATTAGAATTTAGGATTTGCTTACACTTAATCAAGGCCTCTATGAGCTAACAGCCATGAGCCATGAACCAACATAAAAGGTGCATATTTAAAAAGCAGGGAGAAAAAATATATATGGATTTAATAGTTGCGCATACCTCAGGTGATTTTGATTCTTTAGCATCATTAATTGCTGCAAAAAAGATTTATCCTGAGGCTGAATTAATTCTACCTAGAACTCCCGAAAGACAAGTTGTAAAATTCCTTTCGCTATATCAGGATATATTTAAATTGAAGGATGAGAGACACTTTGATTTTTCAAAAGTTAGTCGGCTTATTATTGTTGATACTAGTTTAAAAAGCCGCATAGGAAAGGCTGCCGAAGCTTTAAAAAATAAAAAAATAGTAGTTCATATATTTGACCATCATCCACCGACAAGTGAAGATATTAAAGCTGATAAGGAATATAGATTCTTCGTTGGAGCCACTGCAACAATTTTTTTAAAATTAATAATTAAGAAAAAAATAAAAATTAATCCGCTTGAGGCCACAATCTTCGGTCTTGGTATTTATGAGGACACTGGTTGTCTCACCTTTAGAACCACTACCCAGGAAGACATTGACATGGTTTCCTATCTTTACAGCAGAGGTCTAAATTTAAATCTTGTGTCTCACTATCTTAATCGCCAGCTATCCGAAGATGAGCTAGACCTTTTGGTTAAACTTATCCAGCAAACCAAAACATTTGATGTTAATGGAGTAAATATTGCAATTGCTTCCATGAAGCATGATGGTTATATTCCTGATTTAGCAATCCTAACTCATCGTTTGATTGATATTGAAAATTTTAATGTAATATTTGTATTGGTGAAAATTGGTAAAAAAATACAAATGCTAGCCAGAAGCAGGATCCCATATATTAATGTAGATAAAATTGCTTCATTTTTTGGAGGGGGAGGGCATGCTTCTGCATCATCCTGTGTTATTCGAGGATACAGCATTATAAATGTAGAGAAAAAGATTATTGAACTTATAAAAGCTCATTTAAAACCCGAGCCATCTGCAAAAGATATTATGAGTTATCCGGTTAAAACTCTCGAAGCTGAGGCCACAGTAGATGAAGCACGTGATTTAATGAGTAAATTCAATATCGGCGGTGTACCCATTCTAAAAAATAATAAAATTATAGGGCTTATAACGCGAGGGGATGTTGATAAAGCTGTTTTTCACGGTTTAGGTCATTCACGAATTAAAGGTTATATGTCTAAAAATATTATTACTCTAAACGAAAAAGCAAGTCTTTTAGATATTCAGAAAAGGATATTTGATAATGATATAGGCCGCATTCCCATAGCAAAAAAAGGTGAATTAGTTGGCATTGTAACCAGAAGAGACATTTTAAGAGTCTTGCATAAAAATATGGGGCACACGGTTATTGGTCGATCAAATAATTTAGAAATAAAAAATAGCTTAAAGGACTTATCCAAACGCATTAAGAAAGTTTTGCCTTCTCAAATTTATAAGCTTTTAATCTCTATTTCTAGAATAGCAGATAAAGAAGGCTACCGTCTTTATGTTGCAGGTGGTTTTATTAGAGATTTAATCTTAAATTATAAAAATTTAGATATAGACTTAGTAGTTGAAGAACATGCTATTGAAT
Organism: Candidatus Kappaea frigidicola; assembly: GCA_030765555.1. GTDB lineage: Bacteria > Omnitrophota > Gorgyraeia > JAGLLT01 > JAGLLT01 > Kappaea > Kappaea frigidicola. The sequence goes on along the minus strand of JAVCCI010000068.1, from coordinate 6,689 downwards.
TTGCTAAAATTTTAAAGAAAAAATTAAAATGCACTCTGGTTATACATAAGCGTTTCGGCACAGCTATTTTAATAATGAAAAATGGTTTTAGGATCGACCTGGCTACTGCAAGAACAGAATTCTATGAATATCCAGCTGCTTTACCAACCGTCCAATTCAGTAATATCAGTAATGATTTATCAAGAAGAGATTTCACTATCAACGCAATGGCTATGGGCCTGAATAAGGATAGCTTTGCTAAGCTGATAGATTTTTACGGTGGTCAAAAAGATATTAATGAAAAAAAAATACGAGTTTTGCATAATCTAAGTTTTGTAGAAGATCCGACACGAATTTTTAGAGCTGTGAAATTTGAGCAAAGATATAATTTTAAAATTGATTCACAAACAGAACATCTCATAAAAACAGCGGTTGATATGGATATGTTTTTAAGAATCGCGGGGGAACGAATCCGTGATGAGCTTATTGCCATACTCTCAGAAAAAAACCCTCAAAAGGGAATTATTCGCATGCAGCAACTTCACGAGCTACGCTTTATCCACCCAAGATTGAAGCTGATGAGTAAAGACATGAAGGCATTAAGGAGAGTTTCTGAATGCATAGATTGGCACAAAAATGTTTATCAGGAACCCCTTAAAAATTGGTTAGTTTATTTTATTTATCTTTTAGATAAGCTTACTAAAAATGAAATAAATAAGGTAACCACTAGGCTAGTCATATCTAATAGCGATAAAAAAATCATTAGATGGTATAATCTAAATTCGATAAAGATAGAAAACAATATTAAGAAAATAAAAAAATCAACGTATGCGAGTTGTGTTTATAAAATGCTTCATGGATCATCCACTGAGGCTTTGCTGGTCTTAATGGCTAAGACAGATAGTCAAGCGGTGAAATGTGGTATAAAAAAATATATTACCAGTTATTGCGAAATTAAGCTTAAAATTAGTGGTAATGATATAAAAAAAATGGGCTTAAATCCATCGCCAGATTATGGTAAAATAATGAATAAATTATTATACATAAAAATGGATAAGGGTTTAAAAACCAAGAAGCAGGAGCTTGATGAGCTTACTAAACTTCTGATTAAAAAAAGGAAAATACAGAAAAATGTCTAAGTTAAGAATGGATAGAATGAACAAACTCTTAAGGGAAGAATTAAGTTGGATTATTCAACATAAAATTAATTCACCTGAAATTCATTCACCTGAAATCGGTATTATAACTATTACAAATATTAAGGCTAGTCCGGACCTAAGGCAAGCAAAAGTTTATGTGAGTTTTATCGGCAATGAAGATGATAAAAAAGCCCTCAAAGCTCTCAAGGCATCAGTTAAACCCATAAAAAAGATTTTATCTCAAAGAACAAAATTACGATTTACACCCGAATTATATTTTTACAAAGATGATACAGTTGAGGAATTACAAAAAATTGATAAATTATTTGATAAAATCAAATCTGAGCCACGCGAGGAGAATATAGATGAGTAAAAACGCTGTTATAAATGCGCTTAAGAAAAATAAATCATTTTTAGTTGTAACCCATGTCAACCCGGACGGCGATGCTTTGGGTTGTCAATTGGCTCTAGGGAAAATATTAAAAAGATTAAAAAAAACTGTTTATTTGTATGCCCAAAGCACTCCTCCTACAGTGTATAACTTTTTACCTGATATTAATAGGATAAAAGTTGTAACAAGTAAAACAAAAATAGAGTTTGATGCTGTGCTAATTATAGATTGCCCAACATTAGATAGAGTTGGTGCTCCTTCAAGGTTGATAACCAATCAATTAAAAATATATATTGACCATCACCCTGGACCAAAGCATGCCGGATCTGTAAATTTAAAAGATTGCAAGGCAGCATCATGTGCTGAGATTATATATGATTTATGTCTTAAAATGAATCAGAAGATTGATAAAGCCCTGGCTAAGCTTTTGTATGTAGGTGTTGCTACAGATACTGGTTTTTTCAGGCATCCTAATACTAACTCAAAATCATTGTTAGTTGCCAGTAAGCTTCTTCAGGCTGGAGCTAATGCTCATGATATCTCAAAAAAAATTAATCAAAATTCATCATTGAATCGTTTACAGCTCCTTGGATTAGCTCTTAAAAATCTTAGGCTGTATCATGATGGCAAAATCGGAGTTATGCAGATTAGCCTAAATATGTTTAAGCAAACAAAAACTCTCCCCGAAGATACTGAAGAATTTGTAAATTTTCCCAAAAGCATAAAATCAGTTAAGGTGGCTGTTTTAATAAGGGAGATAGGTAAAGGAAAAGTAAAAATTAGCTTAAGGTCTGATAAGGTTGTAGATGTAAATGCAATTGCAGCTGTTTTTGGTGGTGGCGGACACAAACAAGCTAGCGGCTGTGTTATCAAAGGTAGCTTAAAACAAGCTGAAAAGCAAATTGTTAGTAAGATTAAAGCGGGACTGAAAAAATGAACGGTGTCTTACTCATTGATAAGCCTCAAGACATAACGTCCCATGATGTAGTCGCCTTAGTTCGCAAGAGATTTAAAATAAAAAAGGTTGGGCATGCGGGAACACTTGATCCGGCTGCAACCGGCCTTTTAGTGCTTTTATTAGGACAGGCAACAAAGAAATCAAATACTTTTTTAAATGCTGCCAAAGCTTATCACGTAGAATGTCGCTTGGGGATAGCAACTGATACTGATGATAGAGAAGGTAAGGAAATAGAAAATCATCCCCTTGATAAGTTAGCTGCAGAATTAAGCAAAGAAAAAATCTCAAAAACTATCAAAACTTTCCAAGGAGAGATTCTTCAAGCCGTCCCTAGATATTCAGCTGTCAAAATTAATGGCAAAAAATTATATGAGCTTGCTAGGCAGGGAAAAGAGTTTGCCTTGCCGGAAAGGTTAGTTAATATTTACAATATAGATATTGAGAAGATTGAGTTGCCTTATGTAGTAATGGCTGTAAAATGCTCAAAGGGTACATATATTAGGTCATTATGTCGAGATATTGGTAAAAAACTTAATTGTGGGGGTTGCGTGTGGCAGTTAAGAAGGACAATGTCTGAACCATTTGACATTAAGCGAGCTATTAAATTAGATCAACTTAAGGGCATGACGGAAGAAGAGTTGTTAAGGGAGATAATTAAACTTTGAAAGTTTTTTATGGCATACAATCTATAAAGAAAATCAAAAAGATGACAGCCATAGGCATGGGTGTTTTTGATGGTTTACATCTTGGACATAGAAAAGTTCTTAGAAATCTATCTGATTATGCAAAAAAAATGAGTTATAAAAGTTTAGTAATCACTTTTGAGCCTCACCCGGAAAAGATATGGAACAAGGAACCAATATACTACATCAATAGCCTTCAGCAACGCCTGGAATTAATAGCTAAAATGAATATTGATTATTGTCTGGTAATTAATTTTTCTCATAGTTTTGCCCTTTTAGAAGCAGAGGATTTCATTCTTAAAGTTTTAAAAGAGAAATTAAATCTAGGGGCTATGGTTGTCAGTGAAGACTATCGATTCGGCTATAAGGCCAAAGGTACTAGCAAGCTTCTTGATAAGCTCTCAAGAAAATATGATTTTAAACTTAAAGTTATTAAGCCTCTAAAAATTTCGGGTGAAATAATCAATAGTACTTCTATACGCAAATTACTAGCACAGAAAAAGCTAAATCAGGCCAAAAAACTTCTCAGAAGAGAATATTTTATTGAAGGTAATGTTATAAAGGGGTCTCAAGTTGGCAGGAAAATAGGTTTCCCTACTGTTAATATAAGCGAATCTGAAAATGTTCTAATTCCTGAGGGCGTTTACACTGTAATGGTCCAAGCGAAAAATAAGCAATATCATGCTGTGGCTAATATAGGATACAAGCCTACAGTAAGTCATGAGTTAAGAAAAAGGCATATTGAGCTTCATCTACTTAACTATAAAGGGTATTTCAGAGCTAAAAGGGTAAGGGTTCACTTTATAAAGTGGCTTAGAAATGAGCGTCATTTTAAAAATATACCTGACTTACAAAGGGCTATAGCTGCTGATGTGAAGAAGGCAAAAAATCTTTTAAATATATGAAAATATTGTATTTAGTGCTTTACAAATCAAAAGCGGTGTGTTAATATAGCTGAATATTAAATTGAAAAGGAGGAGTTGGTTAAATGGCATTGACTAGTGAGAACAAAAAATCAGTCATAGAGACTGTTAAAATGCATGATAAAGATACTGGTTCAAGCAGTGTTCAAATAGCATTACTTACTGAACGCATTAATCAGTTGACAGAACATTTCAAAGACCACAAGAAGGATCATCATTCTAGAAGAGGCCTGCTTAAAATGGTAAGTCAACGCAAAAAGTTGCTTGAGTACCTCAAGAATCAGAATCTAGATATATATAACGAACTAACAACAAAACTAAAAATCAGAACATAACTAATTCTGTATTGGTAAGGAAAATATGACTGTAAAACAATTTAAAACTAATATTAATGATCAGGAATTAATAATTGAAACTGGATTGATGGCAAAACAGGCTGATGGAGCTGTAACTGTCCGCTATGGCGATACTATTGTCTTAGTAACAGCTGTTATGGATAAAAGCCCTAGAGAAGGTTTAAACTTTTTGCCTCTGACAGTTGAGTATCAAGAAAGAAGATACGCTGCCGGTAAAATTCCAGGTGGTTTTTTTAAGCGAGAAGGTAGACCTAGTGAAAAAGAAATTCTAAGTGCCAGATTAATAGATAGGCCAATTAGGCCGCTATTTCCAAAAGGTCTTAGAAATTCTTTACAAATAGTTGCCACAGTATTATCCAGTGATGGAATAAATAATTCTGATATTTTAGCTTTAATAGGTGCTTCAACAGCTCTATCAATATCTAATATCCCTTTTAATGGGCCTATAGGGGCAGTTAGAGTAATCTATGCTAATGGTGAGTATAAGGCTTTTCCTTCTTTCGAAGAGACACTAGAATCAGAACTAGACATGATAGTTGCAGCTTCTGATAAAGGTGCAGTTATGATAGAGGGCGGAGCTAAGCAAGTTTCAAAAGAAATTGTTGAAAAAGCAATAGAGCTTAGTAATTCTGTAAATGAAAAAATTATTGCTCTTCAAAAAGAGATGATTAGTGAGTTGGGTAAGCAAAAACGTGAGCCTGAACTTAATATAATCCCTGAAGATTTATTAGCTAAAGTTAGTGATTTAATTAAAGGTAAGCTTGAAAAACAATTAGAGCTAGACACTAAAGAAGAAAAGCAGGCATTTATAAAGTCATTAAAAGAAGAATTAATAGCTCAATTAGTTACTGACGAAAACGATGTAAATGAAGGTGATATCAGCGAAGCCTTGCACGAATTAGAAATAAAGTTCGTCAGAGATTTAGCTATAGAATCAGGTAAAAGAAGCGATGGTAGAGGCTTTGAGGATGTCAGAGAAATTAGTTGTCAAGCTGGTGTATTACCCAGAACTCACGGTTCAGGGTTATTTACCAGGGGACAGACCCAAAGTTTAGCCGTAATTACTTTAGGAACAGCTTCTGATGGGCAAAAAGTTGATGGCTTATTGGAGGCGACAACAAAGAGTTTTATGCTCCATTATAACTTTCCAGCCTTTAGCGTTGGCGAAGCGCGTCCTATGCGAGGCCCTGGCCGTCGTGAAATCGGCCACGGCGCCCTAGCTGAAAAAGCACTTAGAGTAGTAATGCCATCTAATGATAAATTCCCTTATACCGTAAGAATCGTATCTGATATTCTTGAGTCCAACGGCTCCAGTAGTATGGCATCTGTTTGTGGAAGCTCATTAGCCTTAATGGATGCTGGTGTTCCAATCGAAAGTCCTGTTGCCGGAATAGCTATTGGTTTGATTACAAAGGGTGATAAATATAAAATATTAACTGATATTGCCGGATTAGAAGATCATTGTGGAGATATGGACTTTAAGGTTGCAGGTACTCTAAAAGGCATAACAGCTATACAGGTTGACTTGAAAATTGCCGGTATAACTAAGCAGATGATATCTGAAGCTCTAGAGCAAAGCCAAAAAGCTAGAGAGTTCATCTTGGGCAAAATGGCAGAAACAATTTCTCAAGCTCGAGAAGATTTGTCAAAATACGCTCCGAGAATTACATCTCTCCAGATACCACCAGAGAAAATTGGAGAGGTTATTGGTCCATCAGGTAAAACTATAAGAAAGATAATCGCTGATACAGGAGTTTCTATAGATATCAATGATGAGGGTAAAGTTTTAATTGCTTCAATAGACCCAGATAGCAGTGATAAAGCTATTAAATGTATACAGGGATTAGTTGAAGTGCCTCAAATTGGCAAACTATATAAAGGTAAGATAACCCGCATTGAAAACTTCGGTGCCTTTGTGGAAATACTTCCAAATAAAAACGGCTTGGTTCACGTTTCTGAACTTTCCAATGAATTCGTTAAGAGCGTTTCAGATGCTGTTAGCATTGGCGATGTGGTAGTTGCTAAAATTGTAGAAATTGATAACATGGGAAGAGTTAATCTTAGCATTAAGCAAGTATCTGAAGATGAAAAAAATAGCTTTAAAGATTAAACGAAAAGAAAATACTCAAGATATTCCACTACCAAAATATATGAGTATTGGTTCAAGTGGAATGGATTTATACGCAGACACCCAGGGGGAAGTATCTTTAAATCCTCAAGAAGTTAAATTGATTTCTGCGGGGATATATATAGATATTCC
>JAVCCI010000053.1 GCA_030765555.1 Candidatus Kappaea frigidicola | reverse complement strand
CCAAATCTGATAGGAACCTGGTAAGTGATCTGGATTTAAAAGCAGATGAGATTATTGCCGGAATTATTAAGGAGAATTTCGAAAGTGATAATATTCTCTCTGAAGAAAAACCTATTCCGGAATTAAAATCAGCTTTTACCTGGATTATAGACCCTATTGATGGCACTCATAATTATATTCGTAATATTACTATTTTTGGAGTTTCTATAGGAATAGCATATAAAGATAAAGTTGTGGCCGGAGTTATATATATTCCGACTACTAATGAGCTGTATTGGGCCCAGAAAGATAAGGGTGCTTACTGCAATGACAAGAGGATGAGAGTTTCTCCAAGAGACATTAAGCAGGCGACAATATTTTTTGATTCAACCATTAGATATAATCCAAGTGTGCTTTTAAAATCTCTAGACGGCTTGGCGGATAAAGTTTTCAATGTCAGGATGTTAGGCTCAACCGTTAGGGGTTTAACTTATATAGCTCAAGGTAAAGCTGAACTTGAGGTTGAATATACGGATCAGGTTTGGGATTATGCGGCCGGGTTGCATCTTATCGAGGAAGCTGGCGGTAGAGTAACTGATTTAAAAGGTAATGAATGGAACATAAATACAAAAGGCTATATTGCCTCTAATGGGGTCATTCATGATGAGGTTTTAGATATAGTTAACGATAATAAGTAAGGTTCTTATGGATATAGAAGCTATAAAAACTAATTGTGAAAAAATAAAAGCCGAGATACCGGATAACGTTAAAATAGTTATTGCGGCTAAGACAAGAAGTGTCGATGAGCTTAAAGCTGCACTTGCTGCTGGAATGAGTATTGTCGGAGAAAATTATGTTCAGGAAGCCGAGGAGATAAAAGAATCTTTGGGTAGGAAAAGCAATTCACTTAAATGGCACATGATCGGACATTTACAGACAAATAAAGTAAAGCTGGCAGTTGAAATATTTGATATGATTGAAACCCTAGATTCATTAAAACTGGCTGCAGAAATAGATAAAAGAGCCAAAGAGGTTAATAAGATAATGCCGGTTTTAGTTGAAGTTAATAGCGGTGAAGAAGATCAGAAAACAGGGTTAAGACCAGAAAAAGTTATTGAATTTATAAGGGATATAAGTTTACTTCAAAATATTAAACTATCGGGTTTGATGACTATGGGGCCACGGTTTGGTGATCCAGAAAACGCGAGGGATTTTTTTAAAAAAACTAAAAGTTTATTTGATGAAATATCAGCTTTAAAGATAAGTAATGTTCAAATGAAATATCTTTCTATGGGCATGAGTAATACTTATAAAATTGCCATAGAAGAAGGCAGTAATATGATCAGGCCGGGAAGTATTATTTTTGGTCAAAGAGAACAGTCTTAATAACTTAAAACTGAGAGGAAAAATTTATGTCAGATGATTCTCTAAAAATTATTCAAGAAAAATGTTCAGCTGAAAACTTAAAAAAATTAGAAGCTTTAAATGATCCAGCCCTGCTGGAATTTATAGCAGAATATCTAGAGCTCTGTAATCCTGATACGATTTTTGTAAGAACTGATTCAGAGCAAGATGCTGATTATATAAGAAAGAAAGCCTTAGAGCTCAAAGAAGAATTGCCTCTGGCTACCGATGGGCATACAATTCACTTTGATGGATATAATGATCAAGCCAGAGATAAAAAGAATACTAAATTTTTAGTTGATGAAAATACAGAATTATCAAGAGGTATTAATCAGATAGCTAAAGAAGAAGGCCTAAAGGAAGTTAAATCATATTTAAAAAATATTATGCAGGGCAAAGAAGCCTACATTTGTTTTTATTGTTTGGGTCCGAATGATTCTGTATTTTCTATTCCAGCAGTTCAGATAACTGATTCCAGTTATGTCGCTCATTCAGAAGACCTGCTTTATAGAAGTGGTTATGAGGAATTTCGAAAGTTGAATGGTGAAGATAGTTTCTTTAAATTTGTTCATTCTGCCGGCGTTTTAGAAAATAGCGTTAGTCGTGACATAGATCAGCGAAGAGTCTATATTGATTTATCTAATAATATAGTTTACAGCACTAATACTCAATATGGCGGAAATACAATTGGTTTAAAAAAATTAGCCATGAGACTGGCTATTAAAAAAGCATCCCAAGAAGGCTGGTTGACTGAGCATATGTTTGTTATGGGTACTATGGGAAAAGAAAACAGAAAAACATATTTTACGGGAGCATTCCCTAGCGCTTGCGGTAAAACGTCTACATCTATGCTTGAAGGTGAAAAAATCGTAGGTGACGATATTGCTTATTTAAAAAAAATAGATAATGAAATTAGAGCGGTAAACGTTGAAAGAGGTATGTTTGGTATTATTAGAGATGTTAATTCCGAGGATGATCCGCTTATTTGGAAGGCGCTACATGATCCCGGTGAGATCATTTTTTCGAATATCTTAATGACACCCGATAATATACCTTATTGGCTGGGTAAAGATGGCGAAGTGCCCTCAGAAGGTATAAATTATTCAGGCAAGTGGCAGCCAGGGAAGAAAGACGATGCTAATAATGAAATAACACCTTCTCATAAGAATGCCAGATATACTATTAAACTGGCTAAGTTAGGGAATCGAGATGAAAAAGCAGATGCTCCTGAAGGGGTCAAGGTTGAAGGGGTTATTTATGGAGGTAGAGATTCAAATACTTCACCTCCGGTAGAAGAAGCTTTCAATTGGAGCCATGGAATTCTAACTAAAGCATCTACATTGGAATCAGAAACTACAGCAGCCACCCTAGGACAAGAGGGAGTTAGAGTTTTTAATCCTATGTCTAACTTAGATTTTCTCTCTATCCCTCTAGGCAGGTATATAAATAATAACATTAAATTTACTGAAGGTTTGAGTAGTGTGCCGAAGATTTTTTCAGTTAATTATTTTCTTAAGGACAAAGAAGGAAAATATATTAGTGGTATGCATGATAAGCATGTTTGGTTAAAGTGGATGGAGTTGAGGGTTCACAATGAAGCTGAAGCCATAAAAACACCTTCGGGATATATTCCACTCTATGAGGACTTAAAGAAACTATTTAAAGAGGTTTTAAATAAAGAATATACTCAAAGTATTTATGATGAGCAGTTTAAAATGAGAATCCCTGAAAATGTAGCTAAGATTGACAGGATAATAGTTATCTATAAAGAACAGGTAGATGATACGCCTAAAGAGATTATTAAAGAATTAGAATTACAGCGCGAAAGATTTTTTAAATTAGCTGATAAATTGGGGGATTACGTCACTCCCGGTGTTTTAAAAGAAAAT
>JAVCCI010000040.1 GCA_030765555.1 Candidatus Kappaea frigidicola | reverse complement strand
GCTATTTTTTTAATTGCCTCGTGAAAACTTAAATGCTCATGCATCATTACAAAGTTAAATACATTGCCACCGACACCACACCCAAAACAATGGTAAATCTGCTTAGCTGGACTCACCATAAAAGATGATGTCTTCTCATTATGAAAAGGACAAAGAGCTTTAAAGTTGCCACCGCTTTTTTTGAGCGGAATGTATTCACTAATAATTTCGACAATGTCGGCTCTGCTTCTAACTTCTTCAATTACTTCTTGCGGTATATAACCGGCCATAATCACCTATCTTTTAATACGAAAAAAACCTGAACAACATTCAACTTTAATCATATTCTTCTTCTCAACTTTATCCAGCAACAGGTTTAAACCAAGCGTATCACTAGAAATATGCCCAGCTACAACCATGTTCATTTTTTCCTCTTTAGCTTTTTTTAAATGATCTTCAGAAAAATGCATACCAATAATTGTACCAACTCCAGCATCACTCAAAGTTTTAAAAATTTCTTTCGAACCTTCTGTGCCTCCAGTCATATCAATAAACACCTTACCTGCAAGATTTTTTGAGCTGCCATTAATAATAGTTGGTCCTGCGCCCATTTTTGAAGCTTCCTGATATTCTGGAATATCCATTAATATTTTTATTATATCTTTAATATATTTTGGTTTTTTCTTATCCATAATTTTTTGCAAATATGTAGCCACATGATTATCAGCTGGAGTATGACAACACATAAATGGCATATCTAAAAGTTTAGCTGCATCAACTGCCCGCGCATGATTAACAGGCGAAACACCTCTAGAGACTCTCTGAATTCTTTCCTCAAGAAGCTTTTCTGATTTGACTGCATTAACACCTAAATTGGCTATAATCTCAGCCTGCATCTCCATTACTTTAGAAAACCCAGCTAACGCGCTACCTTCTGGATGATGTGCCATTACCAAATCAATCTTTTTGCCCTTAGCATTAAGCCTGTCGGCTAATACAATTTCGCCAACTTCCATATCAACACCCAAAAGGATAGTTTTTATTTGCTCATCACCAGAACCATTAAGAATACGACTATCAGCATATGGATTAACTAAAGACTCGTAATCAAAGTATTTTTTATCAGCTGTTTTAAGCTCATCCAGTGCCTGCTTATTATCTTTGAGGACATTTTTTACCGAAGATTGACCTCTAGGATCTTCCTTCATTCCTTCTTCAACAACAAACTTATATAATTCCTTTAACTTCATTTTTAACTCCTCTTCGTCAACAGCTTATTTATTGTATTAACAAATAGATTAATTATTCCATCCACATCAACCTTATCGCAAAATCTTATAGTATTGGCAGCATCTAAATTATCAAATACCTTACCACGCTCTTTATCAATATCAACATCTAAACTTAAATCTCGATAACTAAATAGGTCTTCATCTAAAACCGCGCACAAAGCTAGAACATCAGGCAGATAAATACCATCTCTATTTCTATACTTTTTATGATAGTTTAAACCAAAATCAAGCATATTTTTAATGAATACACTTAACTCTCCATCATTAAAATCAAGCTTCTTGAAAATCTCTGACTTAAAAAGTAATTGCCGAGTTGCATCAAGACTTATAAGTTTTATAGGTATTTTACTATTTAATACTACCTTTGCTGCTTCTGGATCCTGATAAAAATTAAATTCAGCTTCTTCTGTAGCATTCCCAGAAGTAAAAACAGATCCACCCATGATTACCATTTCTTTAATCCTATCCTTCACAGCCGGCTCTTCTATAAGTAAAGTGGCAATATTGGTCAACGGGCCCAAAGTAATCAACAAATCTATATTTTCACCAACTAAACATTTCTTAAGCGCATCGTTAGCATTTACATCTTTATAATTATGCGTAACGTCAAACTTAACATTACCCAAGCCATCAACTCCATGTACTAAGCGTGGCTTATAAATCTGCCCGCTCAAGGATACTTCTGCCCCCTTCGCTATTACAGGCATATTTTTAACCTTGCACACTTCAAAAATACGCTTTATATTCTCAAGCGCTACGTCAACATCAATATTACCAAAAACAGCACTAATAACATTTATATCTAAATAATCAGATGCTATAGCCATCATCAACGCCAGCGCATCATCAATTCCCGGATCAGTATCTATGATAACTTTTTTTTGATTCATTTAATCCTTATCTAACAATGTATTTACAAATTCATTAATTTTAGGAGCTACCAATATTAACCTATTCCCAATTAGCGATCCTTCACTAACGCTTCTCTGAACATATTCAGGTGCAATAAATTGAGTACATATAAGTAGCAAGGAAGCTATAATTATGCCTCTTACAAACCCCAGAAAGAAGCCGACAACAACTTCGAACATATGCGGTCCACTCGCCTTCATCGCAATCCTATAAAACATGCAAATAACCTTGCTTAAAGCTGCAAAAAAAGCTACTAGTACAATAAATGCTAAAGCATCAACAGCTTCTGGCCTAATTACAGGATATTTAGATAAAAATTGCCCTACTTCACCATAAAACTGGTAACTTAGGACAACCGTTAAAAAGGCGCATATTAATCTGGGAATCTCAGGCGTAAAACCACGACTAAATCCAATGTAACATGTTCTAAATAAACAAATTACAAAAAAAATGTCAACCCAGTTCAATTGCGAGAAATAATTTCTAACTACCTCCATATGATTACCTTAGATAAGGTAGCAAAAATATACCACATAACTCCGCTTTTGTCAAGAGGCCCAAGAAAAAGCAAATTAAACTATTTTAATTGATTTTAGATAAAAAAAGTAATTTTTAAGGGTTTTTTAGGCAGGAAATTAGTTGGTTTTCTGCACTTTTTAATACTTTTACTTTGATTAACTGACCCTCATATGTTGCAGGTAAGTCTCTTATTAAAGTTTTTATGTAGGTATCTGAATAACCACAATACATCTGAGTTTTTACGTCTAGCTTATGCTCAACCAGAATCTCTAACTCAGAATCAATAAATTTATTCATATATCTATTTGCAGCTATAGAAGCTACCTCTTTAAGAGCATTAGATCTTTCTTTTTTTATTTTATCAGGCACCTTAGCTGCAAGCTTATAGGCTGCTGTCTTCTCTCTATCGCTATATATAAATACATGAGATTTGACAAAATCAAAATCTTTAATTAAATCTAATGTTTTTTTAAAATGTTCATCAGTTTCCTGCGGAAAACCACAAATGAAATCACCTGATAGTCCAGCTAGAGGCATTTCCTTTTTTATAGTCTTCAATGTTTTGACTAAATAGTCACCAGTATACTTGCGATTCATCAATTTCAACATTTGAGTGGATGCCGATTGAATAGAAATATGAAAGTGTTTGCAAATATTATTACTAGTTTTAATAAATTTTATTAAAGCTAAATTAATATCTTCTGGATTTATAGAACTCAGTCTTAGCCGCCCGATATTATCAATTTTTGATGCCTCTCTAAGTAACTCAAGAAGGCTGGAATCAGTATCCCTACCATAGTAACCTATATTAATTCCTGTTAGGACTATTTCTCTATAGCCATTTGCTGTAAGTTGCTTGATTTCTGTTAAGATATCTTCCTGATTGCGACTTCTAGCTTTGCCTCTTGTGTGAGCAACTATACAATATGAACAATAGTTATCACAACCATCTTGAATTTTTACAAAACCTTTCTCCATATTTGAAAAAGATGAAATTCCTCTAATAGAATTACAATTAAAATTTAATAAATGGGGTATATTCATCTTATCTTTGTTTGGAACAAAATGTTTTGGACCCTGAATAAAATTAACTAAGCTATATTCATTATCGACACAACACCCACAAACAACAATATCTGCTTGAGGATTAACACGCATAATTTTTTCAATATTCTTCTTAGATTTTTTGTCACTATTACTCGTTACACTACAAGTATTAACTATGCAAATCTCAGCCATCTCTGGCCTGGAGACAATGCTACAACCTACAGCTTCAAACTGTTCTTTTAAAAACTGGATTTCATATTGGTTGACTTTGCAACCTAAAGAAGTTAAATATATCTTTTTCAACGTCGTTATCCTTCAAGATAAAAAGAAAGTGCTGATAGGACATACATGGCCGCTGTCTCGCACCTTAAAACTCGCTGACCAAATGAAACTGTGGCAATTTCATTTTCACAAACTATATCTATTTCATTTTTACTAAATCCACCCTCTGGCCCTATAAAACAAATTATTCTAGAATCCTTTGAAACCTTTGCGCTATCCAAATAATGTTTTAATGATTCTGCCTTTCCCCCTACCCACCCTGTAAAACTAACATCATAATTACGGCTTTCATTAATAGCATCTTTTAATTTCAAGGGTTTTGTTATTTCTGGAATATCTATCCGCCCTGATTGCTTACAAGCAGCAATAGCTATTTGCTGCCAACGCTTAATTTTTTTTGTAACTATTTTTTCATTAAAATCAACTATGCTTCTTTGTGTAACTAAGGGTATAATCTTCTTTACTCCCAATTCCGTTGCCTTTTGAATAACCAAATCCATCTTTTTGTATTTTGGCAACCCTATAGCTAAGGTAATATTCAACACATCTTTAAGACTATAAGTGCGACTGGATTGAACTTTAATCACCATTTTTTTAGAAGTTATTTCTTGAATTACTCCTGAATATTCTTTGCTCCCATCAAAAACAGTTATTTCATCATCAACTTTAAGACGCATAACCTTAGAAATATGATGAGCTTCTCTTGAACCTAGTTCAATAATATCTTGCTTAACTGTTTCCGGAGGGGAAAAAAATCTACTCATTTATTTGTATCCTCTGATTGAAATACTTCAGCTGAAAAGATAAATATTTCAGCATCACTCTCTTTCCAGGCTTCAACGCTTAATCCTGCCTTAAGACAGGCATGCTCTAAAAAGGTATTTCTATCCCAATTATATTCAGTAGCCACCTGAGACAAAAGCAAACCAGAATTATAACCTTTATTAATCATGAGCCCATGTTTTCCAACTTCTATTTCATTAATTGACTTTATTTTTTTAAAGTGTGTTAAAACAGATATTTCAACTTCTAATACTTCATACTCTTCTTTTTTTAGCGGCTCAAACCTTGGGTCATGAAATGCTGCCTGAATGGCCATATCAGATACTGTCACATAAAGTGGCTCTTTGGCAATAAGCTTTCCAATGCACCCCCCTAGCTGTCCTTTAATTTTTAAGGTTACAAAAGCACCCACTTCCTGATTGAGGGCTTTTTGCCCATAATAAAAATCAGGCTGATCATTACTATTCAAGTGCGCCTTTATTGTCTCTTTTACAATATTAATTAATATCTTTTTTTCTTTACCATTCAACACTGTCTAATCCCCAATAATCTTCATTTGCTCTGGGTCATTTAAAATCATTTCAGGGCTTCCATTATATT
>JAVCCI010000007.1 GCA_030765555.1 Candidatus Kappaea frigidicola | reverse complement strand
TTCCACTACCAAAATATATGAGTATTGGTTCAAGTGGAATGGATTTATACGCAGACACCCAGGGGGAAGTATCTTTAAATCCTCAAGAAGTTAAATTGATTTCTGCGGGGATATATATAGATATTCCACTGGGTTATGAAGCTCAAATCAGACCTCGCAGTGGATTAGCCTTAAAACATGGGATTACCGTTTTAAACACACCTGGAACCATTGATTCTGACTATCGTGGATTAATTCAAATTATACTCATCAATGTCGGTAAAGAACCATTCCCCATTAAGAGGGGTGATCGAATAGCTCAGATGGTAATCAAAGAAGTAGTTCAAGTTAATATAGAAGAGGTAGATGAGCTTGAAGATACCTCTAGAGGTGAAGGTGGCTTCGGACATACAGGAGTTTAACCTGTGACTTTATCTTTTGCAATTGTTTCCGGAATTATACAAGGCCTTACAGAGTTTCTTCCTGTTAGTAGTTCTGGACATCTCGTATTATTACATTCTTTTTTTGGTTTTACAGAATCTCAAATGTTATTCGATATTTTTTTGCACTTAGGAACCCTATTCGCGGTTGTTCTTTTTTTTCGTTTCGAAATAGCTAAGCTTTTTCTATCAGAAAGAAAAATGCTACTTTATCTTATCTTAGCAATGATACCTGCAGCCTGTGTAGGTATTTTTTTTCACAGCTCCATTAAAACTATTTTTACCTCACCAAAAGTTGCTAGTTATTTACTAATCATTAATGGTTTAGTGCTTTTCTTGGCATCTTTTGCTCAGTTAAAATGTAAGAATAAAAGAGATAATTTAAACATTCTAGATGCTCTTTTGATTGGTGTGAGTCAAATATTTGGACTTTTACCTGGCATATCAAGGAGCGGCATAACCATATCCGCAGGTCTCTTTAGAAATCTCGACTATAAAAAGGTGATAACTTTTTCATTTCTTCTTTCAACAATTGCTATTGGCTCTGCTGTTATTTTTGAAATCCTAGGTAAAACAGCTACCATAGAGAGCCTTGAAATTAAAAACATAATTGCAGGCTTGCTTGCTGCCTTTATTTCAGGTATTATATCTATTAGATTCTTAATCAGCATTTTAAAAAAGAAGAAATTTTGGGTTTTTGCTATTTATTCGATTGTTGCAGGAATAACATCAATAATCTTACTTAGATAACTATGAATGAATTAAGAAAAGAAGAAATCAAAGCTGTTCTGCTAATCGCGGTTTGCATTCTAAGCTTAATTAGTTTGCTGACCTTCGATGCTAATGACGTTGCTTTTAATACATCAACTGTCAATATAAAAGCACACAACCTAGCCGGTACATTGGGAGCATATTTTGCCTGGTTTACACTCTTTAGCGTAGGTTACAGCGCATATCTAATACCAATTCTATGTCTTATTTGGGCGTTTGGAATGTTTAAAAGCGCGCTCACTCAAAATATTATTTTAAGGATATTTGGTTCTTTGGTTTTATTTTTAACAACAGGAGCATTCTTAAGCTTATTATATTTTTATGATAGTGCCTTAAGAGTTAAGGCTGGAGGCATTGTGGGCTTGTTATTTTCTGAACTGCTATTTAAGTACTTTGGCAAGGTTGGCTCTTATGTTATTGTTTTGACATTATTCATATTATCATTACTTTTAGCAACTGAATCCCTCATTCTACCTTTAATTAGAGCCTTAATGGCTAAGATAGTAAGCCTAGTTACCAGTAGATCTCAAGAAGATGTGGAGTATGAAGAAGAATACGAAGAGGAGGAAGATGCAAAGGAGGAGTATGCGCAAGAGAAAGAAAAGAAGCCTTCCATATTTAAACCAGTAATTGAAAAAATTATTAAGAAAAGAAAATCTAAAATAAAGATAAATGAAGCTAAAAAAATAGCTTTTAGAGTTAATGAACCCTTTAAGCCATTGATGTCTTCAGCTTCATCAGGTGATTACAACTTACCTTCTTTAAGTTTACTCAGAGAGCCTGAGAATGAAGACACTAGTGAGACCAGGCAGAACCTACAAGACCAAGCAACCTTACTTGAAAATACATTAGGTGATTTTGGTATTGAGGCAAAAGTTGTTCAAATTGATAAGGGGCCCGTAGTAACTCGCTATGAATTACAACCAGCAGCTGGTGTTAAGGTTCAAAGAATTGTTACTTTATCAGATGATATCGCCTTAACCATGAAGGCGATTAGCGTTAGAGTGGTTGCACCTATTCCTGGAAAAAACAGGGTTGGCATAGAAGTACCAAATAGTAAAATGAATATAGTTAATCTAAGGGAAATAATTGCTTCAGAACCTTTCGCTAATGCTAAATCAAAACTTACCTTGGCTCTGGGAAAAGATATTGCAGGTAGTCCAGTGATTAGTGATTTAGGCACCATGCCGCATTTATTAATAGCCGGAACTACTGGCTCCGGCAAGACTGTTTGCGTTAATAGCATAATAATAAGTATGCTTTTTCACGCCACACCGGATGAAATTAAGTTCATTATGGTTGACCCTAAAATGGTTGAGCTAGCCCCTTATAACGGCCTGCCTCATCTATTGTGCCCAGTAATAACTAATGCTAAAAAGGCTTCAGCAGCGCTAAACTGGACCGTAAGCGAAATGGAAGCTAGGTATAAAATATTAGCTAATGAAACTACTAGAAATATTGATGCGTATAATAAAAAAGTTGATGAAGAAAAGAAGATGCCCTATATCGTCGTAATTATTGATGAATTGGCTGATCTTATGGTGGTAGCCTCTCAGGAGATTGAGGGTGCAATAACCAGGCTCTCACAACTTTCTCGAGCGGTTGGTATTCACATTATATTGGCGACTCAGAGGCCATCCGTTGATGTTGTCACTGGTGTTATAAAAGCAAACTTTCCAACAAGAATTTCATTTAAGGTTGCTTCAAAGGTAGATTCTAGAACAGTTTTAGATGCTAATGGCGCTGATAAATTATTGGGTAGAGGCGATATGCTTTTCTTGCCACCAGGCACATCCAAACTTGCGCGAGCTCAAGCACCTCTGGTTACCGACGAAGAAATCGAAAGAATAGTTGAATTCATTAGAGATCAGAAACCAGCAGCTTATAATGAGTCAATTTTAAAAGAACAGGATAAAGCTCAGGCTGGTGTCAATGTTTTAGCTAATAAGTCAGATGCTATGTATCCTGAGGCAATAAAAGTAATTCTAGAAACAAAGCATGCTTCAGTTTCAATGCTACAAAGAAGATTAAGATTAGGCTACACAAGAGCAGCTAGATTAATTGATACCATGGAGGCTGAAGGAATAGTAGGACCTTATCAAGGTAGTAAACCCAGAGAAATCCTTGTGGATCCTGAGGAATATTTTAACTCTATCGAAGAGGAGTAAACATGTCAGGTATTGGTCAGCGATTAAAAGAAGCCAGAGAAAAAAACGGACTTGAAATTGAAGACGTTTATTTAAAGATTAAAATTAGCCCTAATATTTTAGTGGCACTTGAACACGATGAAGCAGATACAATATTAGAACCAGTCTATGTTAAAAAATTCCTTAAGCAATATGCTGGGTTTTTAGGGCTTGATGGGATAGCCGTTGAAAAAGAATATACTCAAGAGTATAGCTCAATTAAAGCAGGTGAAACAGAACCCTTAAAAGTAATTATTCCAAAGACTAAGAAAGTATCCATCAAACTTCCCTTAAATTTAATCAAAAATGTTGTTATTCTTATAATTATAATTGCAGCTGTATCATTTTTAGTGGGGCTAATTAGAAATATTAAACCTAAACAACCTATTGTTGCACAAGCGGTTCAGGAGCAGGATGTTGTTTCTGTTGAGCCAATGACCGGGGAATTAACTTTAATGATTTCATGCACAGAAAAAGTTTGGATTGAATTAAAGTCAGACGGCGCAATGATGATGAAAAACATTCTACCTGCTAATAGTAAAGAAAGTTGGAAAGCAAGCGAATATTTTGAACTTTCCGTCGGTAAACCGGAAGCTATTAGTATCTGGCTCAACGGGCAAAAAATAAATATCCCTCAACATAAAAAAATACGTAAAACACGCATAGATCATGAGGGGTTTAATTTATAATTCTTTTAAATCCCACCACTAATAAAGATAAATCAAATGAAGACAAGTATATATATATTATCCTTAGGTTGCCCTAGAAACCTAGTGGATTCAGAGGTGTTAACTGGAATCCTTAAAAAAAATAACTACTGCATAACAGATGATATTAAAAAGGCTGATGTAGTTGTATTGAGTACTTGCGTTTTTATTAATGATGCTAAGGAAGAATCAATTGAGTACATATTTGATTTAGTAAAACTTAAAAAACAAAAAGTAATCAAGAAGATTATTATCACTGGTTGTTTTTGCCAAAGATATCCTCAAGAGCTCAAAAAAGAAATTCCTGAAATTGATGCAATTGTTGGATTCGATTATTATCCAGATATCCCTAAAATAGTAGAGAGCGTACTTAATGACGAAAAGGTATTCTTGGTGAAAAAGAAATGTAATTTTATTCAACAGGATAACATGCCCCGCATAACAGCAACGCCCAAACATTTCGCCTATATTAAGATATCAGAAGGTTGTAATCAAACCTGCAGCTTTTGCATTATTCCTAAAATTAAAGGCCCGCTAAGATCTCGCCCAATTGATTCCATTGTAGAGGAAGCCCACAAGCTCACTAAAGCAGGTGCGAAAGAAATTATTCTTATTGGACAAGATACAACCACCTATGGAATGGATTTATATAAGAAGTCGTCCTTAGATATACTTTTAAACGAAGTTGCTCAAGTAAAAAAGATAAAATGGTTACGCTTGCTTTATACTCATCCAGCATTATTCAATGATAAAATTATTAAGGCTTATCAAAAAAATAAAAATATATGCCGCTATGTGGATTTACCAATACAACATATTAGTAATAATATCCTTAAGCTTATGGGTAGGCCTGGTAACAAAAAGAATATAATAAAACTCTTAAAAAAAGTAAGAGCTGAGATTAATGATGTAGCAATTAGAAGCTCCTTGATGGTTGGTTTTCCTCATGAAACTAAAGCCAACTTTAAAGAACTTTGTGATTTGGTTGATGAAATCCATTTCGAAAGATTGGGACTCTTTAAGTATTCTCAGGAGGAGGGAACTAAAGCTTACAATCTCAAGGGTCAAGTTTCAGAAAAAATAAAAAGAGAACGCTTTGAAACTATTATGCTAAAACAGCAGAAAATATCACGTCAGCTCAATGAATCATTTTTAAATAAAAATATTGAGGTTCTTATTGATAAGGAATCTGACGATGATGGAGTATATTTTGGCCGCACTCAATATGATGCACCTGATGTTGATGGCATGGTTTTTGTAAAAGATAAAGGTAATAAAATTAATGTTGGTGAATTTGCAACTGTTAAAATAGTGGATACATACGAATATGATCTTGTAGGAGAATATGTTAATAAAAAATAATCTACCTAATATTTTGAGTGTTTTAAGAGCCTTTTTAGGTTTTATTGTGCTCTATTTTGTAAGCAATAATAACTACACACTTGCTTTTATAGTTTTTGCAGTAGCTGCTACAAGTGATTACTGCGACGGATATTTAGCTAGAAAACAAAAAAGTGTTTCAACTTTCGGCAAAATTATTGATCCTATAGCAGATAAAATATTAATTCTGATGACTCTGCTAGGATTTACTTTAAAAGGAATTATCTTTCCTGTATTTATTATAATAATTGCTCTAAGAGAGATAGTTATCACCCTTCTGCGGCTTTATTTATTAAAAAGAAATACTGTTATAGCTGCTAAAGATGCTGGAAAAATTAAAACTGTATTGCAAATTACAACAATTATCATAATATTTGCCTCACGCATTCTAAGTGATTTCTACCCGGTTTTTATAAAATATGAGACTTTATTGCGTAATAGCATAAACTTCCTGATGCTTATTTTATTAGTAGTCACTTTAACTTCTATGATTTCTTATTTTAAAGACATAAAAAGGATAATTATCAGTGAATAGAAAAGTAAAACTTATAGATAAATTAATTGATTGGACGGTTAGTGTTTTACATATTGGTTATATCCCTTTAGGAGGCGGCTCTGTAGCTGCTTTAGCTGCATTGATACTATATGTAATGATTGCCAAAAGTTTTTTACTTTATCTTGTGATAACATTGGCTGTAAATATCATCGGGCTACTTCTGGTAAAAAAATCTGAAGAAATATACAATGAAGAAGATCCCCCTAGGGTCGTTATAGATGAAGTGGGAGGGATGCTACTAGCTTTCTTTTTGATACCCGCTACTCCTCTTTTTTTAATAAGCGGTTATATTATTTTTAGACTTTTAGATATAGTAAAACCATTCCCGGCAAATTATCTAGAACATCATACCGGTAGTTATGGAATCATGCTTGACGATATAATGGCTGGAATCTATACCTGCATTATCCTTCACCTTATAAAACTTTTTGTCTAACCCGAGATAATTTTAGAAGATATGTATAATTAGGACTAATTATTTGAGATAATCATATAACATGCAGAGCATTGTGTAGACGGCTTTAAGTTTTATAGAATTCCTAGAACCCTTTAAAATGATTTTTTTTGTAACCTTGATGTTATCTTGATTCACTAAACATATATACACAAGGCCAACGGGTTTATTTTTTGTTCCCCCTTGAGGACCAGCTATACCAGTCACAGAAATGGCTATATCTGATGAAAATACTTCCCTCGCTCCACTAGCCATCGCAAGAGCTACTTGTGCGCTTACAGCTCCATAATTTTTCAGTAATTTCTTAGGAACTTTTAGCATATCAACCTTGCTTTGATTAGAATAGGCAACAATGCAACCTTTAAAATATGTTGATGCACCAGATATATTGGTAATATAGTCTGAAAATAGTCCTCCCGTGCATGACTCAGCAGCTGCAAGGTTCACATTATTTACTTTTAATAGAATGGCAACTTTTTTGTTTATTTCATTGATTTTGTTTCTCATAATGTTATTATATATTAATCTAGCGAGTATGGCAAGCAACTATAAAAATCTATATTAAGAGCTATTTTGGGCTAAATTTTACTTTACAAACAACCTAGGTCGATATATAATAACTCTTTGAAACCATTACAACTTACAATAAATAGTCTTAATAATTATAAAAAGTATATAAAGACAAAAGGGGAGAAGGCGAATGGCAATAGCAAAAATTAACAAAGAAGTAACATCTGCACCAAAAAAAGAAACTAGTGAGAAGCAGAAAGCATTAGAATTAGCATTATCTGCAATTGAAAAACAATTTGGCAAGGGTTCCATCATGAAAATGGGACAGAATGCAGTTGTAGACATACCAGCCATACCCACAGGCGCACTAACCTTAGATATGGCTCTAGGAGTAGGCGGAATACCAAGAGGAAGGGTTACTGAAATATATGGCCCTGAATCAAGCGGTAAAACCACCTTAACCCTAAGTGTTATTGCCGAAATTCAAAGAGAAGGCGGCGTAGCCGCATTTATAGATGCTGAGCATGCTTTTGACCCAACATATGCAAAAAAAATAGGCGTAAATCTAGATGAGCTTCTTATCTCTCAGCCGGACACAGGTGAACAGGCGCTAGAAATTACCGAGACTTTAGTGCGCAGTAATGCTGTAGATTTAGTTGTTATTGACTCTGTGGCTGCTCTAACCCCTCGAGCAGAAATTGAAGGTGATATGGGTGATGCAAGAATTGGTCTTCAGGCTAGGTTGATGTCACAGGCACTTAGAAAATTAACAGCTTGTATATCAAAGTCAAAAACATCGGTTATCTTCATTAATCAGATAAGAGAAAAAATTGGAGTCATGTTTGGTAGCCCAGAGACAACTCCGGGAGGTCGAGCCTTAAAATTTTATTCTTCCGTAAGAATTGACTTAAGGAGAATTGCCTCTTTAAAAGTAGGAACTGAATTTGTAGGTAATAGAGTTAAGGCCAAAATAGTAAAAAATAAAGTTGCGCCTCCATTTAGAATAGCTGAATTTGAAATTATGTTTAGTGAAGGTATCTCAAAAGAGGGCTGTATACTTGATGAGGCAGAAAAAGAAGAAATCGTAAGTAGAAGTGGTGCTTGGTATATTTATGAAGGTGAAAAGCTTGGTCAAGGCAAAGAAAAAACAAGAGAATTCCTAAGGGGCAATCAAAAAGTTCTCAAAGAACTTGAGAAAAAGGTTAAGCAATCCTTTAAGAAAAAAGAATAGTTTATAATAAAAAGTCTCTTCTTAAAAAAATGACTAAAGAACTTAATAAAAAAGCATTAAACTACAGTTATAGATTATTAAAGATTAGATTAAGAAGCTCACAAGAGCTAAAAGATAAGTTAGACCTCAAGGGATACAGCGTTGGTGATATAGAAGCTGTACTTAAACATTTAATGAAAACTAATCAAATCAACGATGAGCTTTTTGCGAAATGTTGGATAAATGATAGAATGAACCTGAATCCTAAAGCACCCTCAGCTCTTTCAATGGAATTAGAAAAAAAAGGAATCAGTAAAGACATAATTGATAAAGCGCTTTTAAAATCATCAAAAGATTATAATTTTGACAATCTTGCTCTTGAATTAGCAACTCAGCGATTAGCCACATTAAAAACTAATACAAACCCGGAAATAGCAAAAAAACGCATATTTGATTATTTAAGTCATCGGGGATTTGATGGACAAATTATATATGATGTTATAGAGGAGTTGATTTAAGAAAATATGAAAACAGATGAAATTAGAACTAAATACCTGAATTTCTTTAAGAAAAAAGGTCATAAAATATTACCAAGTGATTCATTGGTACCTGAGAATGATCCTACGCTTTTATTTACTTCTGCAGGTATGAATCAATTTAAAGCTCAGTTTATGGGTAAAAATATAGATTACTCCAAGGTAACCACCTGTCAAAAATGCCTGAGAACGGGCGATTTAGATGAAGTAGGCAGTACTCCTTATCACCACACCTTTTTTGAGATGTTGGGAAATTTCTCATTTGGAGATTACTTCAAGGAAGAGGCTATTGCTTGGGGTTGGGAGTTCATAATTGATGTTTTAAAAATGGACCCTGATAAAATCTGGGTGTCTGTTTATACGGATGATGATGAAGCCTTTAAAATATGGCATGAAAATATCGGCCTGGACAAAAAACGCATAGTCAGACTTGGAGCCAAAGATAACTTTTGGCCATCTGATGCAATAACCAAAGGTCCTAATGGTCCTTGCGGGCCTTGTTCTGAAATATATGTTGATAGAGGTCCTAAAAAAGGTTGTGGGAAAAAAGATTGTAAACCTGGCTGTTCTTGTAGTCGCTTTGTGGAAGTCTGGAATTTAGTTTTCACACAATACAAACGAGAAGGCGAGATTGGCAAAAAGGGTAAATTGAGCCCTTTGCCGAGTAAAAATATCGATACTGGGATGGGGCTTGAGAGAATTGCTCAAGTAATGCAAGATGTTGATAGCAACTTTGAAATTGACATATTTAAACCCGTTATAAATTACATCTTGAAACATGTTGATAAAAAAATAGATGCTGCTCTTTTAAATAAGGTTTATACAGTAGCTGACCATATGCGAGCTGTTGTTTTTTCTATAGGAGATGGGGTTATTCCTTCTAATGAAGAAAGAGGTTATGTCATTCGAAAGCTTATTAGACGCTCAAAGCATATATTAGGTGAACTCAAGGCCTCTAAATTAGAATTGAATAAAATTGTACCTGTTATTTCAAAAGTTATGAAAACTGCTTATCCATTAATAGAAAAAAGGCGGGATAATATAGCTCAAATTATTTTAGAAGAAGAAAAGAAATTTGAAGATATCATGCAAATTCTTCCAGCTAAAAAAACTGAATTTAATAGTAAAGCTGCTGATTCTGTTTTGGCTGGTACAATAGCTTTTGAATATCACGATACTTATGGTATCCCCAGAGAAATAAGCTTGGAATGGGCACAATCTAAATTAAAAAAAGTATTTAAAAAGGATATCTTTGATAATGCTTTTAATAAAAGTATGAAAGCTCAAAAAGAAAGATCCAGAAAGAAGTCACAGATTAAATCAGAGATATTCACAGAAGGCATAGAACATCAACTGGAAGGCCTCACGAAAACTAAATTCGTGGGGTATAAATCACTTGATAATGACACTGTAGTTTTAGAACTTTTTAAAAATGGCAAGAAGGTTAGTTCTCTAAAAAGTAAGGATGAGGGCTATGTAGTTTTAAAAGAAACTCCGTTTTATGCTGAATCCGGTGGTCAAGTAGCTGATAAAGGAATTCTTAAGCATAAAAAAGGGGAGGCTTCGGTATTAGATGTCAATTCTGCTTATGGGTACTATCTGCATAAAGTGAAAATGGTTTCTGGTGAAATCAAGACAAAAGATAAGGTTGCTGCTCAGGTTGATGTTACAAGAAGAAGGTCAATAGCTAAGAATCATACAGCTACTCATTTACTACAGTCAGCCTTGAGGCAAATACTTGGAGAACATGTGGAGCAATCTGGTTCTTACGTTGATGATAAGCGCCTAAGATTTGACATTACTCATTTTAAACAGATTGATAAAAAAGATTTAAAAAAGGTTGAAAATATTATTAATGGCTTCATCCAGGAAAACAAACCGGTCATAACTAACAATATGAAGCTTGAAGAAGCTCAGAAAAAGAATATTCTAGCTTTCTTTAAAGAAAAGTATTCTGATGTAGTGCGTGTGGTTTCTGTGGGTGATATCAGTTTAGAACTCTGCGGCGGCACACATATAGATGCTTCGGGCTCTATTGGGCTCTTTAAAATTACCTCTGAAAGCTCTATTGCTAGTGGAATTCGCAGAATAGAAGCCGTCACAGGTATTGAAGCCTTAAGGCTAGTTGAAAATCAGGAAAAAACCCTAGATAATCTTAAAGAACTACTTAAAGCAGATACTAATAGCATTGTGACATCCCTAGAGGAATTAAAGAAAGAGAATAAATCTCTCAAAAATGAACTAGCTAATTTTAAAATTAGTAAATCTAAAAATTTAGTGGATGGCCTAATTGCAAAGGCAAAAAAAATTAAAAATGCTTCAATTATTATTTCAAAGGTTGAAGGCAATATGAATTCTATGAGAACCCTGTCTGATATAATAAGGCAAAAGGATGATAATGCTGTGATGGTCCTAGCTGCTGAAAATGAGGGGCAAATTCAATTACTAATTGCCTCAAGTAATAACATGATTACAAAGGGCATTAAAGCCAATGAAATTATTATACAAATAAATAACATCCTAGGCTCAAAAGGTGGCGGCAGGCCTAATTTGGCGCAAGCTGGAGGTGGTCAAGTTAATAAAATAGATGCGGCTCTTAAAGAAGCTGAAAAAATTATTTCCAACATGCTAGCTTAAGTGTTGAAAGGGGTACATGGTACATGAAAATTATTAAATTTTCTCAAAAGAAACTCGATAAGATTTATGGTAGATATTACAGCAATAGAGATCTTGTTGAGAAAAAAGTAAGAAAAATTATTGAGGATGTCAAGCAAGATGGTGATGATGCCCTTATCAGGTATACTGAAAAATTTGATAAAGTTAAATTAGCTCCAAGGCAACTTAGAGTTTCAGAAAGTGAAGTTAATGGCGCTTATCAAAACATTGATCCTGATTTTATTCAATGCTTAAAAATTGCCACAGAAAATGTAATTAGGTTTTATAAAAAGCAAATAAAGAAATCATGGAAAGTCAAAGATGAGGACGGAGTTAAATTGCAGCAGGTTTATCATCCTTTGGATAGTGTAGGTATATATATTCCGGCTTCTACAGCTCCATTAGTTTCTACTGTTTACATGACGGTACCTATAGCTAAACTAGCTGGGGTAAAAAATATAGTTATGGTCACACCGCCTAATCAATACAAGAGTGCCAATGACTATATTTTGGCTTTAGCAAAACTCTTAAAGGTTGAAAAAATATATAAAGTAGGAGGAGCTCAGGCAATAGCAGCTCTAGCCTTTGGAACCAAAACAATCCCCAAAGTAGATAAAATTGTCGGTCCTGGAAACATATTCGTTACAGAAGCTAAGCGGCAAGTCTTTGGCTATACCGATATAGAAATGACAGCTGGACCTAGTGAAATCGTAATAATAGCCAATAATCATGCTAATCCTGAATTCGTAAAAGCTGATCTTATGGCCCAAGCAGAACACGCTATGGGTGTTGCAATTTTAATTACCACTTCAAAGTCTTTAGCAAATAAATTAAAGAATGAAGTAAAAGGCGGTTACATCATCAGGGTTGATAACTTAAATCAAGCAGTTGATATAGCTAATAAAATAGCTCCTGAGCATTTAGAGATCATGGTGAAAAGTCCCTATAAAATTCTTAGAAAAATAAAGAATGCCGGGGCTATATTCGTTGGTAATTACACACCTACTGCTGTTGGAGACTACATAGCTGGTCCATCTCATGTATTGCCGACCGGGGGCACAGCTAAATATTTTTCAGGTTTGAGTATTGATGACTTCATGAAAAGTACTCATATTATTTCGTATACTAAAAAAGCATTAGAAAAAGTAAGAAAACCTATTGAAAGAATTGCAGAAGTTGAGGGACTTCTAAAGCATCTTGAATCTGTAAGAATTAGATGTAAATAAATACTTGTAAAGGAGCAGACATGGAAAGAAAGTCTATTCAAAAAAGAAAAACCAATGAAACAGAAGTAGAAGTGATCCTTAATATTGATGGAGAAGGTAAAACTAACATCAACACTGGTATAGATTTTTTAAATCATATGCTAGACCTTTTTGCCTTCTTTGCAATGTTTGATCTAGATATTATCGCTACAGGTGATGTGAATATCGATATTCACCACTCTAATGAAGATATCGGTATTACTCTAGGTAAAGCTATTAAAGAATGCCTAAAAGATGCTCAAGGAATTAATCGCTTTGGATATGCCTACGCACCAATGGATGATGTCTTAGTCAGAGCCGTAGTTGACATCAGCGGACGATCTAGGTTTGAATATACTGAAAAAGATAATATTCCTACATCAGGCGTAAAAACAAACACTAAAGATGAATATACTTTAAATGAAGCAGAACATTTTCTAGAATCAATTTGCCAACAGTGTAACCTTAATTTAAACCTTGGAATCGTAAAGGGAAGCGCTGATGCTCACCATGTAATGGAAGCAACCTTTAAGGCTTTTGGTTTAGCTTTGAAACAGGCTTGCTCAATTGACCCTAGAAGAAAAGGTATAACATCCACAAAAGGTGTTATAGATTTATGATCACTGTAATCGATTACGGCATGGGCAACTTAAGAAGCGTTTCCAAGGCCCTAGAGTCACTTGGAGCTAAAGTTAAAGTCAGCGAATCTCCATCTGATGTAAAAAATGCAGATAGACTTGTTTTTCCTGGAGTTGGAGCTTTTTCTGACTGTATGGATGAAGTTAATAAAAGAAACTTACAGGAACCGATAAGAGATTTTATAAAAAGCGGTAAACCTTTTTTGGGTATTTGCATGGGGTTACAACTTTTATTTGAGTCTAGTCAAGAAGCTCCGGGAGTTAAGGGGTTGGGTGTCTTAAAAGGCAAAGTAGCTAAATTTACATCACCTAACTTAAAAGTTCCTCAAATAGGCTGGAATCAAATTGACTTAACTCAAAAAGGTAAAGAGTCTGCGTTATTTAAAGGTATTGAAAATGGTGATTTCTTTTATTTTGTACATTCATATTTTGCTTTACCCGAAGATGAAGACATTATAACTTCAACTACAAATTACGGAGTTGATTTTTGCTCAGCCATTAACAAAGATAATATTTTTGCAACTCAGTTTCATCCGGAAAAAAGTCAGGCTAAAGGATTAAAGGTGCTTGAAAATTTTTTAACAATAACCACTGGATAAGATAATGATAATATTACCTGCTATAGATTTAAGACATGGAAAAGTTGTTAGATTACTCAAAGGGGATTTCAATAAAGAAACCCAATATTCTGATCATCCTGTTGAAATAGCAATAAAATGGGTTAATCAAGGGGCTAAAATGTTGCATGTGGTCGATTTAGATGGTGCCCTTGAAGGTAAACCTAGTAATTTAAGCATTATTAAAGAGATAGCGAGTGTAATAGATATACCCATAGAGGTTGGTGGGGGAATACGAAATCTTGATGATATTAGTGCTGTTCTTGATTCCAAGGTAAAAAGAGTGATCCTTTCAACAGCAGCTTGTGAAAATCAGGAATTACTTAAAAAAGCTATAGCTTCCTTTGGGGAGGCTATTGCCGTTGGAATAGATGCTGAAAACGGAGTAGTTAAAACAATGGGCTGGGTTCAATCAGCCCAAATAGATGCCATAACCCTCACTTTGGAGCTTCAAAAAATTGGAATAAAGAGAGTTATTTACACTAATATTGAAGCCGATGGCACACTTTTAGGTGTAAAATTTGAAAATATAAAAGATTTTGTCGAAAAAACAGATGTTTTAGTTACTGCATCAGGAGGCGTTTCTACCATAGAGGACATTAAGCAGCTCAAAACTTTGGAGGATCAAGGTTTGCAAGCCGCTATAATCGGTAAAGCTCTCTATGATAATCGCCTTGATTTAAAAGAAGCAATTGAGGCAGCTAAATAAATGTTAGCTAAAAGAATTATTCCATGCTTAGATGTAAAGGATGGCCGGGTGGTCAAGGGAGTTAATTTTCTTGATTTAAAGGATGCCGGTGATCCGGTTGAGGCAGCTAAAAAATATGAACAGGCTCAGGCTGATGAGCTGGTTTTTCTAGATATCACAGCCAGCCATGAAGAAAGAAAGATTATTCTTGATATCGTAAAAAAAGTAGCTGAATGTGTTTTTATCCCTTTTACAGTTGGCGGAGGCATTAAAACAGTAGAAGATATTAGGGAGTTATTATCTGCCGGATGTGATAAAGTTTCTTTAAACTCACAGGCGATCTTAAATCCGGAATTAATAAAGAAATCTAGTTTTCGCTTTGGAAGCCAATGCATTGTTGTAGCTATTGATGCTAAAAAAGAAGATGGTCATTGGCAGGTCTACATTAACGGCGGCCGCACTAAAACAGAAAAAGATGCTCTTTTGTGGGCCAAAGAAGCAGAATCTCTGGGAGCCGGCGAAATACTCTTAACCAGCATGGACTTTGACGGCACTAATAAAGGTTATGATATTGAATTAACGAAAGCGATATCAACAGGAGTAAATATCCCTGTTATTGCCTCAGGTGGAGCTGGTAAACCAGAAGATATTTTTGAAGTTTTTAATTTAGCTCAGGCTGATGCAGCACTTTGTGCATCAATTTTCCATTATGATAAATATACAGTTAGCGATGTAAAGCACTACTTAAAGGAGAGAGGGGTTATTGTAAGATTATGAGTATTATGGATAAAATTAAATTTAACGAGCAGGGCTTAATTCCAGCAATAGTTCAGGATGCTGAATCCAATGAAGTTTTAATGATGGCCTATATGAATGATATAGCACTGAAAAAAACATTTGAGACTGGCTTTACTCATTTTTATTCACGCTCACGAAAATCTCAGTGGAAAAAGGGAGAATCATCAGGTCACGTCCAAGCAGTTAAAGAAATATTAATTGATTGCGATTTAGATACTATCCTCATAAAAGCTACTCAAACAGGTGGAGCCTGCCACTTAGGCTATAAGACCTGCTTTTTTAGGAAAGTTAATGGTAATCTCGAAGAATTAGAAATCATAAAAGAGAAGATTTTTGATCCTGATAAGGTATATGAATAAAAAAAATTACTATCCAGATTATGCAACATTTAGAAAATTAGCTAAAAAGGGGAATTTAATTCCGGTTTACAAGGAACTTTTAGCTGACTTCGAAACCCCTGTGTCTGCTTTTTGTAAGATAGACACCTCGGATTACGGTTTTCTTCTTGAATCTATAGAAGGTCAAGAAAAAATTGGCCGCTATACATTCTTAGGCAGCAATCCTTCGACCGTAATCAAAACCAGTGGGCATGAAGTAGAAATCATTAAGCATAAAAAGGTGAAGAAATATAAGGTTGCAGACCCGATTAGTGAAATAAAGAAAATATTCTCTGAATATAAATTCGTAAAAACAAAACATTTACCTAGATTCTGTGGCGGGCTGGTTGGTTACTTTGGCTATGACATGGTGCGTTTCATTGAAGATTTACCGGATACCTCTAAAAAGACTGTAAAGCTTCCTGATTCAATATTGATGCTCACGGACACTCTTTTGATTTTCGACCATGTTAGCCGGACTCTTAAAGTTATTTCCAATGCTCACATTGAAGGCAATAATACCAAAAAAGCTTATGAGACTGCGATAAAAAAAATAGATGCAATAGTAAAAAACCTCAGGAAACCTGAGCAAGTTCAAAAAGCTAGATCGCAAAATATTAATAAAAAATATCAGGATAAAAAATTTACCTCTAATTTTACAAAAAAAGGTTTTATGTCAGCTGTTAAGAAAGCTAAAGAATATATTAAAAATGGAGATATCATCCAGGTTGTGCTTTCGCAAAGATTTAAAACAACCATAAAAACAAATCCTTTTAATATTTATCGCACTTTACGCTTTATAAATCCTTCGCCTTATATGTACTATCTAAAATTTAAGGATTTTAAACTAATTGGATCTTCACCTGAAATTATGGTCAGACTTGAAGACAAAAAAGTTGAAGTCAGACCCATTGCTGGAACTAGGCCTAGAGGAGCAACAGTTGCTGAAGATGCTCGGCTCACTAAAGATTTATTAAAAGACCCTAAAGAAATAGCAGAGCATATTATGTTAGTTGATTTAGGGCGTAATGATATAGGTAGAATTTGCAACTTTGGAAGCGTCTCTGTTCCTGAATTGATGACTATTGAAAAATATTCGCATGTCTCCCATATGGTGAGTGACTGCATAGGAGTTATTAAAAAAAATAAAGATATGTTTGATGTCATGAAGAGTACTTTTCCAGCAGGAACAGTATCAGGTGCTCCAAAAGTACGCTCTATGGAAATTATTGAAGAATTGGAAAATGAGAAAAGGGGGCCTTATGCAGGCTCAGTAGCTTATTTTAGTTTTTCTGGTAATTTAGATTCCTGTATCACCATTAGGACTATCGTAGTTAAAGGTAAAACTGCCTATATTCAAGCTGGAGCTGGAATTGTAGCTGATTCAAACCCCCAAAAAGAATATATTGAGACTTTAAACAAAAGTAAAGGCATGAAAAAAGCCATAAACTTAGCCGAAAACCCACAAGGACTCATAAAAGATGATATTAGTTATTGATAATTATGATTCTTTTACATATAACTTAGTCCAATATTTAGGAGAAATGGGACAAACGATAAAGGTTTATAGAAACGATAAGATATCTCTTGAAGATATCAAGAAACTTAAACCTGATTATATCGTTATTTCACCTGGACCAGGCGGACCCAAAGATGCTGGGATATCTAAAGCTGTTATAAAGGAATTCACGGGTAAAATTCCAATCCTAGGTGTATGCCTGGGACATCAGTGCATTGGTGAGGTTTTTGGAGCTAAAATTGTTCGAGCAGACAGAATAATGCACGGAAAAACTTCTGAAATATTACATAATAAAAAGGGTATATTCAAAAATATAAATAATCCTTTTTTAGCTACCAGATATCACTCTCTAATTATTAAAGAGGGAACTTTACCTAAAGATATAAACATAATTGCCAAGACTAAAGAAAATGAAATCATGGGCATTAAACATAAAAAATATTCTCTTTGGGGAGTACAGTTTCACCCTGAATCCATCTTAACTGAAAATGGCAAGAAACTCTTAAAAAACTTTTTAAGCATTAAATGAGGTAATGTTAAATATGGATATAAAAGAAGCCTTACAAAAAATAATCAAAGCACAAAATTTAAGTCTCGACGAAACAAAAGATGTCTTTGAGCAAATTATGAGTGGTCAGGCTAGTGATGCTCAAATAGGTGCTTTTATTACAGCCTTAAGATTAAAGGGTGAAACAGCCGAAGAAATAACAGGGGCTGCTCAAATCATGCGAAATAAGGCTGTTAAACTTGATGTGAATGCTGGCGTAGATATCGATGCTGAAGATATCAATATAGATGAGGAAACTATCGTAGATACTTGCGGAACGGGTGGTTCAGGCACCAATACATTTAACGTTTCAACTGCTTGCGCTTTTCTAGTAGCTGGTTGCGGCCTTAAGGTAGCTAAGCATGGTAATCGTTCGGTTTCAAGTCAATGCGGCTCAGCTGATGTCTTAAAAGAGCTAGGGGTTAATATTGACCTAGAGCCAAAAAAAGTAGCACAATGCGTGAAAAACATAGGTATCGGTTTTTTATATGCTCCACTTTTTCATGGAGCTATGAAATACGCTATAGGCCCCAGGCGTGAAATTGGTATTAGAACTATTTTTAACGTCTTAGGTCCCCTCACAAACCCGGCTGGAGCAAATAGCCAGGTTTTAGGTGTGTATGATGACCATTTAACCCAAACAATAGCAGAAGTATTAAAAAATTTAGGTATTAAGCGGGCTTTTGTAGTTTGCGGGGCAAACACATTAGATGAAATTACCATAACGGGACAGACAAGAATCTCAGAGTTAAAAGATAAAGATATTAAAACCTACAATATAAAACCTGAGGACTTTAATATAAAAACATGTTCTCTTGATGAAATAAAAGGTGGCAACTCAGAAGATAATGCCAAAATTATTACGGACATCTTAAATGGCAAAGAGGGTGCTAAAAGAGATATAGTCCTTCTTAATTCTGCAGCTGCTTTAGTTGCCGGAAATTTAGCAAAAGATTTTAGTGAAGGCATAAACATGGCTGCTGAATCAATAGACTCTAAAAAAGCGCTAAAAAAATTAGAAGAGTTAAAAGAAATAAGCAATAAGCTATGATTAATGAAATTGTAAAAAATAAATACGCCGAAGTTGCAGAGCAAAAGAAATTAAAACCACTTGAAACCTTAAAGGAAGAGATAAGAGGTGCTTCTAGGGGTGATCTTTTTAAAGATGCCTTAGTAAAAGAAGGCGAGTTAGCAATTATTGCTGAGCTTAAAAAAGCATCTCCTTCAAAAGGTGTTTTGCGAGACAATTTTAAGCTAGAAGAATTAGCAAAAATATATTCTGATAATGGCGCATCTGCTTTAAGTGTTTTAACAGAAAAAAAATATTTCTTAGGAAGCAAGGGGTATATTAAGAAACTAAAGAGTGTAGTTGATCTTCCTTTACTACAAAAAGATTTTTTTATTGATAGCTATCAGATATATGAAGCAGCTGCTTTAGGTGCAGATTGCATCCTTTTAATTACTTCAATCTTAAGCAAGGATGAACTTGTTAATTTTTCAAATATAGCAAAAGAAAACAACTTGAGTGTTTTACTGGAAGTTCATAACGAAGAAAACCTTAAAAAAGCTTTAGCTTGCAATCCTGAAATAATTGGAATTAATAACCGGGATTTAGAAACATTTCAAGTAAGCCTAGAGACAACCATGAGATTGATACCCTTAATACCAGCTGATTTAAATATTATCAAAGTTTCTGAAAGTGGGATAAGCACTTTTGAGGATATGACTAAACTAAAAGATGCTGGAATAAACGCTGTATTGATAGGCGAAAGTTTTATGACCTCAAAAAATATTAAAGGAAAAATAAATACATTAAGAGGGATAACTTCAAATGATTAAAGTAAAAATATGCGGAATTACTAATCTTGAAGACGCTTTAGAGGCTGTTAACAGCGGCTATGATGCCTTAGGGTTTATTTTTGCAGACTCACCACGCAAGATAAATATTGAAGCAGCGGAATACATCCTTAAGGCTCTACCACCGTTTATTAATTGTGTAGCAGTCTTTATGAATGAGGATCCGGCAATTATAAAGAATATTCTTAAAAACTGTCCTTTTGATACTATTCAGTTTCATGGAGAGGAAAATCCACAAGTCTTAATGCAATTTAAACCCCATAAAAAAATTATTAAATCAATAAGGGTTAAAGATGAGCAAAGTCTAAATGTTATTGAGGACTACAAGGAGGCCGATGCTTTCCTTCTGGATACCTATGTCAAAGATATGGCTGGTGGAACTGGTCAAACCTTTGATTGGCAAATAGCCAGAACTGCTAAGAAATTTAACAGGCCAATAATTCTATCTGGAGGGCTGAATCCTGAAAATATTCTCGAAGCTATAAATGCTGTTGAGCCGTTTGCAGTTGATATTTCATCTGGAGTAGAAGAACACCCTGGAAAAAAATCGAGGGTGCTAATGAAGGATTTTATTGTAAAAGTTAAAGGAAACAATAACTATGAATAAGAAAAATATACCCATGCCCAACAAGACTGGTTATTTTGGAATCTTTGGTGGTAAATTTATGCCTGAGTCAACGATGAGAGCTCTAGAAGAACTGGAAACTGCTTATCGCAAATACAAAAACGATAAAGATTTTGTTAAAGAGCTTAATTATTATTTAAAAGATTATGTTGGCCGACCAACTGCCTTATATTATGCCCAGCAACTTTCTAAAGCTATAAAAGGGCCGAAAATTTACTTAAAAAGGGAAGACTTAGCACATACCGGAGCTCATAAAATCAATAACACTATGGGTCAAGCTATATTAGCTAAGCGTATGGGCAAGAAAAGAATTATCGCCGAAACTGGGGCTGGTCAACATGGTGTAGCCACGGCTACAGCCTGTGCCTTAATGAAGATGGAGTGTCATATCTACATGGGCAAAGAAGATATTAGAAGACAGCGCTTAAATGTACTAAGAATGAAGCTTCTAGGTGCTGAAATTATTCCAGTAACCAGTGGAAGCTGCACCCTGAAAGATGCTACAAACGAAGCAATACGTGATTGGGTTACAAATATTAGACACACACATTACATTATAGGATCTATTATAGGACCTCACCCTTATCCGATGATTGTTAGAGATTTCCAATGCATCATAGGTAAGGAATCTAAAAAACAGATTATGGAAAAAGAGGGCAAGCTCCCTGATTATCTCATTGCTTGCGTGGGCGCAGGCAGTAATTCCATTGGCATGTTTTATCCCTTCCATGATACCAATGTAAAATTCATCGGAATTGAGGCTGCTGGCTACGGCATAAAGAGCGGTAAACACGCTGCTTCGTTGGTAATTGGTGAATTAGGTATTTTACATGGTGCCAAGAGCTATCTCCTGCAGGATGAAAACGGGCAGGTACAAAATGCTCACTCTATTGCTCCTGGACTTGATTACCCAGGTGTAGGCCCAGAACACGCTTTCTATAAAAAAACTAAACGCGCAGAATACTTTGCTGTAACAGACAAAGAAGCCTTGGAGGGCTTTGATCTTTTGGCTAAAACCGAAGGAATTCTCCCTGCTCTTGAAGCAGCTCACGCCATTGCTGGCCTTAAAAAAATAGCTAGGAAATTTAAAAAGAAAGATGTTGTAATTCTATGTCTTTCCGGTAGGGGAGATAAAGACGTAGACATAGTAGCCGAAACATTTAAGCTTCAATAAAAACGGGAAAGAATAATGAATAGAATAGATGTAACATTTAAAGATTTAAGAAAGAACGGCAAAAAAGCTTTTATAGCCTATCTTACTTGCGGTGATCCAGATTTAAAAACTACAGCCGAGTGCATTAAAGTAATATCAGATAATGGAGCAGACATAATAGAATTAGGCGTTCCTTTCTCGGACCCTTTAGCTGATGGGCCCACAATTCAAGTTGCCTCACAAAGAGCTCTAAAAAATAATGTTAGCCTAGCAGCTATCATCAAGATGGTTTCAAAAATACGTTCCAAGATAGATACACCCTTGGTCTTGATGACATATTACAATCCTGTCTTTCATTATGATATAAGGAACTTTGTACAAGATGCAAAAAAAGCTGGTGTCGATGGTGTTATAATTCCTGATTTACCTCCGGAAGAAGCCAGTCAGATTGAAATGTTTGCCAGAAAACTTGAATTAGCAACTATATATTTTGCCTCACCCACATCAAGCGAACAAAGGAAAAAGATTGCAATAAGCCACTCAAGAGGTTTTATATATTATGTCTCTACAACCGGTGTTACTGGCAAAAGAACCAACTTGCCTGATTCAATAAAAAAAGATGTAAAGAATCTTCAAAAAATCACATCTAAACCTATCTGCGTTGGATTTGGTATATCAACACCGGCTCAAGCAAAAAAAATTGCCTCATTTGCAGACGGCATCATCGTAGGAAGTGCCATAGTTGAAAAAATAGATACAGCAAAATCTAAAAGAGAAATGATTAAATCTTTAGGTACCTTCATTAAACAAATGGCTAAGGCGGTTAGCATATAGCAAATGGCGTAGAACTTAGCAGAATTAAAGGATTAAGACGCTCACCGCTGATAAATTATTGGTGAGCTTTAAGGATTAAGTAAAAAACAAAAAATAAGAAGCAAGGCGCAAGACACAAAAAAACAGGATTAAGTAGAATCAGCTTAATTCTTAGAGTGAACAACGTGAGCGTCTTAGAGCTAACGTAGTTAGCGTCTTAATTCTTAGAGTGAGCGGACGCGAACGTCTTGAATATTGATTATTTAACGTATTTAATAGATATTTAAAGAAGGGGAATACACATGAAGATATCAAATAAAGATGTCTTTATTTTTATACTGGCAGGAGGAAAAGGAACGCGTTTTTGGCCACTATCCAGAAGTAATCAGCCAAAGCAGTTTTTAAAGATTTTTAATAATAAATCTATGCTTCAAATTACATACAAAAGATGCTCCACCATTACTGATAGTAAAAATATCTTTATTGTCACATCAAAAGATCAAGATAAGGATATAAAAAAACAAATTCCAACCATTAAGTGTAGCAATATTTTAATAGAGCCTCAAGCTCGGGGCACAACAGCTGCAATTGCCTTATCAGCAGCAAAGGCCCAGCAAAAAAATAAAAATTCTACAATGGTTGTCATTCCGGCGGACCAATACATATTTCAAGAAAGAAAATTTATAAATAACATAAATAACGCTATTTTGGCAGCTAAAAGGTCCCCTTGCTTAGTTACTATAGGCATAAAACCAACTTTTGCCGCCACAGGATATGGTTATCTTAAATTTTCTAAATCAAAGAGAAAGAACCAAGCTTCGGCATATAAAATAGATAAATTTATTGAAAAGCCAACACTTTTAAAAGCAAAACGTTATATTAAATCACCTGATTACTATTATAATAGTGGCATGTTCATCTGGCAGACGGAAGTTTTCTTAGAGGAATTAAAAATATTTATGCCTCAACATTACAAAGCGGCTCTCAATTATATCAATGCCAATAAATCTAAGGTCAAAATAAGTCTTGCTGATAATTATTACAAAAAACTTGCTACAACTTCAATTGATTACGGACTTATGCAAAAAAGCAATAAGATCAAGGGCATCAAAGCTGATTTTGGGTGGTCTGATTTAGGTAGTCCTAAAAGTTTTGAAGAAATCGATTTGAAACAAATTAATGGTAACGTAATTATTAACGCACTTCATCTAGGAAGCAAAACTAAAAATTCCATTATATATGGACAGCCAGGTAAATTAATTGCTACATTAGGGATAGAAGATGTAATAATAATTCAAACAGACGATGCGGTTTTAATTGCTAAAAAAGATAAAATCCAA
The DNA here is from genome assembly GCA_030765555.1 of Candidatus Kappaea frigidicola. Taxonomy (GTDB): domain Bacteria; phylum Omnitrophota; class Gorgyraeia; order JAGLLT01; family JAGLLT01; genus Kappaea; species Kappaea frigidicola. The sequence continues at coordinate 1,611 of JAVCCI010000007.1, read as the reverse complement.
GATGTAAGAGAATTAGTAATGAAAATGTCAAAAAATAAAAAATTAAAGAGATATGTGTAAATTATGAGAATTATGGGTTTGGATATGGGCCAAAAACGCATAGGTATAGCTCTTAGTGATACAACACATACAATCGCGCAAAGTTACAATCATCTAAAGAGAAAGTCACTCGAAGACGATATTCAAGCCTTAAAAACAATTATAGATGAAAATGAAGTGGGCCTAATTGTAGCTGGCTTGCCTCTTAATATGGACGGTTCAAGCGGTAAGCAAGTTGACACCGTAACTGATTTCATAAAGATAGTTGAAGAAAAAACAGGGTTGGCGGTTAAAACATATGATGAGCGTCTAACATCTAAATTGGCAGAATCTGTTTTAATTGAAAGTGATATGTCACGAAAAAAAAGAAAGGGAAAAGTAGACTCTTTAGCAGCCGTCTTAATTCTTCAAGGATATTTAGATTCTACTAAAAATGATTAATATGAATTACAAATATACTCATTTAGCTAATGGCCTTGGTGTAGTTCTCGCCCCTATGCCATCAAGAAAATCAACTTCTGTGTCTGTCTGGGTAAAAACCGGTGGTCGTTATGAAAATTTGAATGAACTAGGTATTTCTCACTTCATTGAACACCTTGTCTTTAGAGGTACAAATAGCCGCAGCGCCCTTGAAATCAAGCAATCTATTGAAGGTATTGGGGGTCATCTTAATGCCTTCACCTCAGAAGAATGCTCTTGTTTTTATGCTAAAGTTCCACCTGCATACACTTTAACAGCATTGAATATTTTAAGTGACATGGCTCTTGATCCCTTACTAGATAATTCTGATATCAAAAAGGAAAAGGGAATAGTAAAAGAAGAAATAAGGATGTATAAAGATATGCCCCAACATCATGTTCACGACTTACTACATGAAATCATGTGGCCTAAACATCCACTAGGACGTCCTTTAGCAGGTACCTGTAAAAGCGTTGATGCACTTAATAAAAGAATCATCAGTGAGTATCATAATAAATATTATAATCCAAATAATATGGTTATATCAATTTCAGGTAAAATAGATAGCAAACATACGCTATCAGAAATTAAAGGCATTTTTTCTAAAATAAAGAAATGTAATTCTAAAAAATGCATTCTCTTTAAACCGAAGCAGGGTAAGGCACAAACTAAATTATTAAATAAAAAAACAGAGCAAACCCATTTACTCTTAGGATTTCATACACCGAAAAGAAATAGCAATACAAGATATGCTCTTTCTGTATTAAGCACTATACTGGGAGGCAACATGTCATCCAGATTATTTGAAAAAGTAAGGGAACAAAAAGGATTGGCTTATCAAATATCAGCCTCATTAAGAAAATTTGATGAAACTGGAGCAATTATTATTGATGCTGGAGTTAAAAATAAAAAAATGCTTGAAGCAATTAGTATTATATTTAGCGAATTATCTCTTATAAAAAATGTGCCGGTTGACAAAAAGGAACTTTTGGCTGCAAAAGAATTTATATGTGGCCAATTGCTGCTACATTTAGATAGCACAATGAATAATGCACTCTGGGTAGGGGAGAAAATTTTACTTAACGATAAAGCGTCAAACATAAATGAACTCAT
>JAVCCI010000091.1 GCA_030765555.1 Candidatus Kappaea frigidicola | reverse complement strand
TTTGAATATGCTTTAAAAAACAATAGAAAAAAAGTAACGGCTGTTCACAAAGCAAATATAATGAAGTTTTCAGATGGCCTATTCTTAAGAGTTGCTCGTGAGGTAGCTAAAGAATACGAGGGTCGAGTGGAGTTTACTGATAATATCGTTGATAACCTATGTATGCAGCTAGTTTTAAGGCCACACAATTTTGATGTTCTAGTTTTACCTAATCTTTACGGAGATATTATTTCTGACCTTTGTGCTGGTTTGGTGGGCGGTTTAGGTTTAGCTCCGGGAGCGAATATAGGCGATGATTATGCTGTTTTTGAAGCAACGCATGGTTCAGCTCCTAAATATACTGGTCTCAATAAAGTTAATCCTGTGGCTATGATTCTTTCCGGTGTTTTAATGTTGAGGTATTTAAAAGAAGAAGAGGCTGCAGATAAGCTTGAGAGTGCGGTTAAAGAAGTTATTGCTGAGGGTAAGTCAGTAACATATGATTTAAAAGAAGATAGAAATGATCCGACAGCTGTTGGAACAAGTCAGATGGCAGACGCCATAATAGCAAAGATAAAATAATCTAAATAAAAGGTAAGACAATATGAAAATTGGCATTATTGGAGCAGGTAATGTTGGCTCAACGTTAGCTTTTAAAATTCTACATGATAATTTGGCTGATGTAGCTTTAATTGATATAAACGAGGGCTTGGCTATTGGAAAATCTCTTGATTTAAATGATGCCTGCGGTGTTTTTGGATTGGAAAAGAAAGCTGTTGGTAGTGCTTCTTATGAAGTGATTGGTGACGCTGATTTGATTGTTGTGACTGCTGGCTTAGCTAGAAAACCTGGAATGAGCCGGGAAGATCTGCTTTTAGAGAATGCCGGTATAATCAAAGAAGTTATAACTAAGATAAAGGAAGTAAATTCTAAAGCTATGATTATTATGGTCACTAATCCTTTGGATGTGACAACTTATTTGGCTTATAAAACAAGTGGCTTTGATAAAAAAAGAGTTTTTGGAATGGCAGGCGTTCTTGATTCAGCCAGGCTAGCAGTAATTATTTCTGAAGAATTGAAAAAAGATATTGCTAAAATAGATTCCATGATTTTAGGTACTCATGGAGATTCTATGGTGCCTTTAAAAAGCAATATTACCATTGAAGGAAAAAATATTTTGGAGGTTACAGATGAATCTTCAGTTGATGCAATGTTAGAAAAATCTAAAACTCAAGGCGGCAGGATAGTTGCTCAACTCAAAGGGGGCAGCGCTTATTATGCACCGGCTATGAGTGTTTATAAAATGATAGATGCAATTGTTAATAATAAAAAAGAAGTTTTTCCTGTTTCGGCTTATTTAGAAGGGGAATATGGCCTTAGCGATGTTTGTTTGGGAGTCCCGGCAAGATTATCAAAAGATGGCATAGAAGAAATAATAGAACTTGATTTAACTCAGGAAGAAAATAATAAGCTAAAAAGTGCCAGCGAGGTCATAAAATCAGGAATAGCTAAAGTTATGCATGTTTAATTTGAATATTAAAAAACACCTTTTTAATTTTTTATTAAAAGCGCCTCTGATAATTATGGCGCTTTTATTGTCTAGCTGTGGACAAGCAGAGTATATTACTCAAAGTCGGCTACTTATGGGGACAACAGTCTCTATTAGTGTTGAGACTAATGGGTCTGTATTGGCAGACAAAGCGATAGCTGCTGCTTTTTGTGAAATTGAACGCGTTGAGGAGGTTATGAGTTTATTTAAAGAAAATAGTATGCTTAATGAATTAAATAAACAGGCCGCGGTTAAGCCGTTTAAAATATCAGATGAACTTTTTTATATAATAGAGGCTTCTCAGAAATTTTCTAAATTAACTAATGGTGCTTTTGATGTAACGGCAACATCTTTGGATAAAGCTAATGGATATAAAAAGATTATATTAGACAAAGGTAAAAAAACTATATATTTTAAAGATAAAAAAATAAAAGTAGATTTAGGTGGTTCTGCTAAAGGGTATGCTGTTGACAGGGCCATCGCGGTTTTAAGTTCGCATGGATATAGCAATACTTTAGTAAATGCTGGCGGGGACATATATGCTTCAGGCGATTACAGAAAAGGTAAATGGGCTATAGGAATAAGAAATCCCTTAAAAGTAGATAAAATAGAAGATAAGATATATTTAACTAATATGGCAGTGGCAACTTCTGGGAATTACTTAAGAGTGCATATTATTAAAACAATAGATAATGATAAAAAATTTGACGCAGTTTCAGCCACTGTCATAGCTCCTAAGTGTCTTGAGGCTGATATTTTAGCGACGGCTGTATTTGCAGATCCTAATATAGTTATGGAAGTTGCAGAAAGCTTGGATGGCATAGAAGTTTTATTAATCAAGAATATAGATGGTGAGCTTAAAGAAGTAAAAACCAGAGGGTTTATAAAATACCAAGTAAGATAAGAGCAGGTTATGTTTGATTCGTTCAAAATTTATAAAGATAATCAAATTGATACAGATATTTTATCCAGGCAATTAACACTTATGGGTTATAATCGTGTTAAAGCAGTTGAAGCCCGGAGGGATTGGAGTTTGCGTGGAGGGCTTGTGGATATTTATCCTACAGATTACAATGCGCCCGTCAGGCTCGAGCTTGATTTTGATAAAATCGACTCTATCTATTCCTATAATCCTCAAACAGGACACATTATCGAGGAGTTGAGTTTTTTAATATTGCTTCCTCAAAGACATAGAAATAAGAAATTAGATGCAGAAATTGGAACTGTTGTAGCAATTGATAATTTTACAGAAATAAGAGAAAACGATTATGTAGTTCATGTAAGGCACGGCATCGGTAAGTATAAGGGTTTAAAAAAACTAAAGCAAAACAATACCACAAAAGAATATTTGAGTATTGAATATGCTGATGGTGATATTCTCTATGTTCCTAAAGATAAAATGCACGTTGTTAATAAATACATTGGTTTTAAAGAGAACGAACCCAAGCTTTATAAGCTTGGTTCCAAGAGATGGCAGGGCATAAGAAATAAAGTTCAGAAGGGCATAGAAGATTTGGCTTCTGATCTTTTAGAAGTGCAGGCCAGGCGTAGTGCGCTAAAAGGTTATAGTTTTTCATCTGATTGTAAATGGCAAAAAAGTTTTGAGAAAAGTTTTAATTATAAAGAAACGCCGGATCAATTGCGTTCCATGGTAGAAATTAAAAATGATATGCAAAGTGCTAAGCCTATGGATAGATTGGTTTGTGGTGATGTGGGTTATGGAAAAACTGAGATTGCTTTTAGGGCAGCTTTTAAGGCAGTTATGAACGAAAAGCAAGTCGCGATGTTGGTTCCAACTACAGTTTTAGCACAGCAACATTACAATAATTTCTATAAAAGACTCAGAGATTTTCCTTTTGAAATAAGGACACTTAGTCGTTTTAATACCCAAAAAGAAATTAAAGAAACTCTAAAGGGTTTAAAGGAGGCAAGAGTTGATATAGTAATTGGTACCCAGCGTCTTTTATCGAAAGATGTAAATTTTAAAAATTTAGGCCTTGTTATTATTGATGAAGAACAACGTTTTGGAGTTAGGCACAAAGAAAAGCTTAAAGCTTTTAGGTTTTTGGTGGATGTGCTTACCTTAACAGCAACACCTATACCTAGAACTTTATATATGTCATTAGCTGGTGTTAAAGAGCTTTCAACTATTAATACGCCACCGCAGAGTAGAATTCCAATAAAAACATATGTTTTAGAGTATGATGATAATCTAATCAGGCATGCTATTTTAGAAGAGATAAAAAGAGGTGGTCAGATATATTTTATTCATAATCGTGTAGCAGAGATTGAAACTGTTAAGCTTAAGCTTGAAAAATTAATTCCCGAAGCTCTGATTGGTTGCGCGCATGGCCAGATGCACGAAGACGAACTTGAAAAAACTATGGTAGAATTCATTAATGGAGACTTTGATGTTTTATTATGTACGAATATTGTTGAATCTGGTCTTGATATACCTAATGTTAACACCATTATTATTAATAGGGCTGATCGGTTTGGATTAAGTGATTTGTATCAACTCCGAGGTCGCGTGGGAAGATTGAACCGGCAGGCTTATTGTTACTTATTATTACCGCTTGATAAAGCCATTGACGAAAAGGCAAAAAAACGATTAAATGTAATAAGTAAGTTTACAGATTTGGGTTCTGGGTTTAAAATAGCTATGGAGGATTTGGAAATAAGGGGAGCTGGCAATCTTTTGGGGTCTCAGCAGCACGGGTATATATCTTTAGTAGGTTTTGACCTATATTGCCGTCTTCTAAAAAATTCAATTGAAAATTTAGCAAAAAATAAAAAAATAAACAATACGAATGAACTAATAAAAAACCATTTAAATTAAAGATATAAAAAAATAAGATTTTAAAATAAATATCCCCTCTACATTCTTTGAAAACCAAAGAATGGGGGATTCCCTGAGAATCACAGGGACTAAAAAGAGTAATTTAACCATATCCCCTCTACATTCTTTGAAAACCAAAGAATGGGGGATTAATTCGCACATATCAGTTATATTCACGTTGTTCCATAACTGATGTGCTCATTAAGGAGGAAACCCCATGAAGAAATTTGCAGTGCTTATATTATTATATGCAGTTTTATTATTTCCCGCTTGTCTTAAAGCAGAAATAGTTGATGGCATAGTGGCGGTAGTGAATAATGAAGTCGTTACCCAAGCTGAATTAAATGCTATTCTTTTACCTCTATATACCCAGTATAAATCAACCTATAGCGATGAAGAGCTTTTGATGAAAATAGATGAGGCGAAAAAGAATATCCTTTATAAGCTGATTGAAGATAAACTTATCTTGCAAGAAGCTCATAAAATTGGCATGCCTGCGACTGATGAAGAAGTTGCTGAGCGCCTAGAGCAGATTAAGTCTCAATTTTCCAGTAGCGAAGAATTTAAAAGCGCTCTAGCTTCTCAGGGATTAACTGTAGTTGATTTGAAGGAAAAATATAGAGAACAG
>JAVCCI010000069.1 GCA_030765555.1 Candidatus Kappaea frigidicola | reverse complement strand
CAAGTTGTCGAATATTATCAGGATCTAGAGCTCGTTATTGGGCTAGTGGAAGACTTAAATTTAAATCTAAGAATTTGGACAAAAGAATAAAGTGCTTTATTTATTATTATTTGTAGTTATAATTTTTTTAGGGCTATTCTTGTACACAAAATTCTTAGAAAAAAAGACAGTTTTCTTTCCTGAAAAAGAAATTTTGCTTTATCCCGAAGATGTAGGTTTATTATACAAAAATGTTTTTATTAAGACCGCTGATGGAGCAAAGCTTAATGGTTGGTATATACCTTATGAAAAAGCTACGTATACAGTTTTGTTCTTTCACGGGAATGCAGGCAACATAAGTTATCGGCTTGATAAGATGATGGTTCTCAGGTCTCTTGGCTTTAACATTTTCATGATTGATTACAGGGGATTTGGTTTAAGTCAGGGGAAGCTGACTGAAAAAGGTTTGTATCTTGATGCTGAAGCTGCCTATTCTTATTTAAGACAGGTGCGTGGCCTGAAGTCAGAGAATATAATTATTTATGGCTCCTCATTGGGCAGTGCGGTGGCGGTTGATTTGGCTACAAAAGAAAATGTTAGAGCTCTTATTTTAGAAGGAGTTCTGTCTAGTGCTAAAGATGTGGCTGTCAGGCGTTATCCTTATTTGCCAGCCTTTGCTTTTTCGTATAAGCTTGATTCTTTAAAAAAAATAAAACAAGTAAATGTTCCCAAGCTTTTTTTACATTCTGTTAATGACGAAGTCCTTGACATAGAAATGGCAATTAAACTTTTTAAAACAGCCTCCGAGCCGAAGAAATTTATAAAGCTGAAGGGCGAACACGCAACCTGCTATAATGAATCAAAGGTTGAATTCCTTAAAGCAATCGAGAGTTTTGTAAATGAACTAAAGAAGAGATGATAATTTGAATACATATCCCCTCTACATTCTTTGGAAATCAAAGAATGGGGGATTAATTTGGGCTTATCGGTTATGTTCATTATATTCCATAACAGATGCCCTCATTAAGGAGAAAAAAAGTGAAGTCATTTACTGAGTATCTGTGGTTTCATGTAAAAACAAAAAAAGCATTTATCAATATTACCCCGCAGATTGAAGAGCTAGTAGAAAAAAGCGGAGTTTCGCAAGGCCTATGTTTGGTAAATGCCATGCACATCACTGCCAGTGTTTTTATTAACGATGATGAATCGGGGCTGCATAAGGATATGGATAAATGGCTTGAGGGTTTAGCTCCTCATGAACCGGTCTCAAGTTATAAACATAATGTTGGCGAAGATAATGCTGATGCTCACCTGAAGCGTTCAGTGATGGGACGCGATGTAGTAGTAGCTATTACTGAAGGTAAGCTTGATTTTGGTCCATGGGAACAGATTTTTTACGGGGAATTCGACGGGCAAAGAAAAAAAAGAGTTTTAGTAAAAATTATCGGAGAATAATGAACTTCATCGGAGAAAAATTAAATGAAAGTATTTGCATCATCTATTGAAAAAAACAATTCTGAGTTTAGAGCAGAAAATGTTTTAAATGACGACCCGTTTTTACGATGGTCTTCTGTGCCATATCAGGATCCACAGTGGATATATATTGATGCTGAGGATGTTGTTGAGTTTAATGTAGTAACGATAGCATGGGAAACTGCCTTTGGCGAAAAATATGAAATTCAAATCTCAGATGATGCCAAAGAATGGAAGACTATTTTTAAAGAGGATAAAGGCTCTGGCGGCACAGATGTAATTTATGTTGGCAAACAAAAAGCCCGCTATGTGAGAATGTATGGTATTAAGCATGGAGCTTCTTGGGGTTTTTCTATTATTAGATTTAAATTCAAACTTTTAGATGATGAAGTGGCTCCGGCGGTCCCAGAGGAACCATGCGCTGTTTCGGGGGATAAGGTAATTTTTCTAGATTGGGAAAGGACTAATACGGAAATTGACTTTCATGGATATAATGTTTATAAAGCCGAGAATGAAAAAGGCCCATTTGAGAAGATCAATCATGTTGTTTTAACTAGAACTCAATTTAAAGATGCTGAGGTTGAAAATAATAAAAACTACTATTATCAGATAAAAGCTGTTGACTATCCGCAGAACGAAAGTAAACCCTCAGCAGCAATAGAGGTTACTCCAAAGTCAGATAGTTTAATTTCACAGAAAAAAAAGCAACTTTTTAACATACCTGATTGTGCCTGGCAAAGGTATCTAGGAGATGTTCCTTATGATTGCTATTCTTCCAGCGCTGATAGAGGTATTGCTTTGGGTGGTTTTGGAGCAGGATCATTTATGTATTCGCTAAGTGGTTCTTTTGGCCCGTGGGCTTTAAAGATAGCCGGATATTTTGAAGAATGGTTAGAGGGAGGAGCTTTTCACCTTTATGAGAAATCAAGTAAAGGAGAAAAAGTAAAATGTCTTTCTACTAATAAAGGGCTTAAGAAGGCGTGGGATAAATTAAAACCTGGTGAAGGTAAATATTTTGCCCTGCAGCCTGTTGGCTGGACAGCTTACAACGGCTTTGAGTCTAATGTTGAAAGTGAATTTTTCTCACCTATTATTGCTAATAACTATAAAGAAACCTCTTATCCTGTGGCTCTTTGGCAGTGGAAATTCTTTAATCCTACTAATGAGGAGATAGAGCTGTCGCTAATGTTTAGTTGGTCACAGCCGCCCTTTGAATATCAAACAAGAACAGGTTATAAGAATGAATATAAAGAAAATGGAAAAATAAAAGGAGTTGTTTTGAAGGCTAACAGTCCTCAGAACACACCCGAGACAGAAAATACAGAGTGGTGTTTAGCAGCTGATTGTCAGGAAGGTATTAACCTCACCTATGTTCAGAGTTGGGATAATAATTCTGATGGTCAAGATCTCTGGGATGATTTTAAAAATGACGGGCAGCTTTCTAATAAAAAACTCGATAATTCTTACTCAGGTACCGCTATATGTTTGAATGTAAAGCTAAAACCCAATGAAGAAAAGTCTGTTCCTTTAGCTTTGAGTTGGGATTACCCTGTCTGTGAGTTTTCAGCTCACCCGGGAGAGGGAACTAAGTGGTATAAGAAATATACAGAATTCTTTTCTAAAGATGGCAATAAAAGTTTTGAAATTGCTCAAGAGTCCCTTTTGGGTAGGGAAAGTTTCAGGAATCAGGTAAATGATTGGATGAGTCCTGTAGTAAATGATGAAAATTATCCTCTTTGGCTTAAAACAGCAGCCTTTAATGAGTTGTATTATTCTCAGTTTGGTGGTTGCTTTTATGAGGCGGATATAAAAGAAGGTCATGAAGGTAAATATTTAAATAAGCGGCCTGCTTCAAGTAGGTATTTTATTTTAGAATGCATGATGTATAGATATTGTAATACCTTTGATGTCAGGCATTATTCTTCAATAATTTATGCCAAGCTTTGGCCGGAAATTGAAAAGGAAATCTTGCTTTCTTGGTCGGACGCTGTTTTAAATGATGATGCAGAACATCAAGTACCTCATGATTGTGGTGGCCCTTGGGGAGATCCGTATTTTGTTTGGGATGATTATGGCACAAATCAGAAACATTGGAAAGATTTACACTCCAAATTTATTCAACAAATATGGAGATACTACTATCTCTATAAAGATAAAGAATTTCTTAAATATGCCTGGGATGCCTGTAAAGCTACTTATGGCTATATGAAGAAAACAGATACTGATGGAGACGGTCTGCCTAATAACTCGGGCTCTGATAATACCTATGATGCCTGGGGATTATGGGGCACTTCATTGTTGTGTGGTGGTTTATGGGTAGGTGCCCTAGAGGCTATGGAGCAAATGGCAACCATATTAAATGATTCACTTTTAGATGAAGTAAAAGAATTACTTAAAAAAGCTAGAAAAAGTCTCGATGAAAAACTTTGGCATGAAAAAGGTGGATATTACAAAATAGACACCGATTCCAAATTTCCAACAGCTATTATGGCTGATGGGTTAAATGGACAGCGTTACTGCGAGTGCTACGGCCTTGAGGATATTCTTCCTAAAGAAAAGCTTGTTTCTCACTTAAAGCAGGTTTTTGAAAGGAACGTTGTACCTTTAAAAGATTTCAATGGAGATGGTATAGGTGACTGTGGGGCAATAAATGGTATCAGGGAAGATGGAGGCTATATTGGCTCTCAAGAACAAGCTGAAGAAATATGGACTGGCTCCAGCTATTATCTATCAGCCTCTATGTATCATGCTGGCTTAAAAGAAGAAGCCCTAAAAACAGCCTACGGCGTTTACTATATAACCTATGAAGAAGAAACGACGGCTTATTGGTTTAATACTCCTGAAGCTTGGCGAGATGGCGGTATTCATCCCAGGCCGACACATCCGGAACAGTACCAGAGGCCGCGAGCAGTATGGGAGTTAGTATTTGAAATAAATGATCCTTATAAGAAATAGAATAATTATTGTTGTAGTCTTTATCGCTTTAGGAATGATATGTTTTTCAAATCTAGAAGCGGTGGTTACTTCATCTAGTAACGAAGATGGATTTTCTGCCGAAGCTGCCTTTGATAGAAACAAAGAGACTCGTTGGGCAAGTGAGTTTTCGGATTCCCAGTGGCTTCAAATAGATCTTGCAGTTGAACAGGAAATAGTTGGCCTGATGCTTTATTGGGAAGCAGCTTATGCCAGAAGCTATGAGGTGTTTTTGTCAATTGACGGTGAAGATTGGCAAAGTGTTTATAAGCAAGAAAACTCAGATGGTGGCATTGATGATATTTACTTCGGAAAAAGAAAAACACGTTATATAAAAATTCAGGGATTAAAACGGGCAACAGCTTGGGGATATTCGCTCTGGGAAGTTGAAATTTTAGGTCTAGATAAAGAGATAAAGATAGAAAGCACTTCTCAGTTGGCTAACTATAAAGCTGAGAAAGCACTCGACGCTGATTATAGAACTAAATGGTACACCAAAAGTAAAGAAGCAAGTCTTAAGATAGAATTTTTGAAACCGGTTAATTTAGGTGGAGTTGAAATCGCTTGGGATTGTGATTTTCCGGCAAGTTATTTGATAGAAATTTCAGAGGATGGAGAAAATTGGCAACAAGTTGCTCAAAATGATTATTGCCGCGGAGGAAAAGAGCCCATGAGTTTTAATATGATAAATAAGCGCTTTATTAATATTAGTTGTAAAAAAGATGAAGCTAAAGACGGATTTGGCGTAATTGAACTTAAACCTAAAAAGTGGCAAGAGCTAGCTGAGTCAAGCAAACTTAACATGATAAGAGGATTATCGGGTGATGCAGGTGTGCCATATAAGGTGTATGCAGGTAGAGATGGTTCTTTTCAGGCGCTGCCACATAATTTTAAAGTGCGGTATTTTATTTATGATCATGACACTGCTGTTTTCAGCACTCCCCAAACCCTGCCTGTTTCCTGGAAGCTATTAGAAGGGGGGTATCCTGTTAATATTATTAATTGGCAGGCTGATGAATTATCTGTCGAATCTACATTGTTCTCTAAATGGTTTGAGGATGTAGGGGGGCTTTTAAGTTTTTATCAAATTGTAATTAAAAATGATTCTGCAAAGAAAAGAAATCTTTCCTTGTTTTTGATTATTCAGAAAAGCGAATTAGCCAAAGAAGCTCTCAAAGAAGTTAGGCTTAATGATAAAAATTTTATCATGGTTGATGGGAAGGCTGGAGTCTATTTAAAAGAAAAATTTAAGGCTGTTAATGATGGCGAAACAGCTGATTTGTTAAAAGGTTTTTTCCAAGAAGATACAAATATTTTTAAATGTTGCTTTGATTTAAATGCAGATGATAAAAAACAGTTTAACTTTATTACCCCATCTGTTAGAAAAGATAAAAATATTTCATTGGATCAAATTAAGTCTATCGATTTTAATGAAGAACTAAAAGATTTAGTTGCATATTGGGACAACATGATTCCCATGAAACTTTCTTTACCTGATAAGAGATTTCGGGATTGTTTTTACTCATCAATATATTATATTTTACTTTGTATGGACGGCTACGATCTACATCCGGGCCCATATCACTATCGTGATTTTACTTTACATGATTCAGTTGGATTAGCGGCTGCTTTAGAAAGAGTTGGTCTTACGGAGACTGTTTCTAAGACTTTGCCTTATTTTAAATTTAACAAAGGTAAAGACGAAGGGTATCTCGATGGATTAGGAGGCAATATTTATACCCTTTACGAACATTATCTTTTTACGCGTGATAAAGAATATTTAAAAGAGGTTTATCCTCAAATAAAAGAATTAGCTTACTATATCCATGAGATAAGAGAGCCTCAATTAATAGAGGCACTAAAGAATACAGCTCTTTATGGACTTCTTCCAGCTGCTTGTAGTCAGGATAACTTCAAATTTCCCTCTCATCTTTACGTTGATAACTGGTGGTCTTTGATTGGGCTCAAGTGTGCCTATGAAGCTGCTGTAGTATTAGGTGATAAAGAAGATGCAGAATTTTATAGCAAGGAATATGAAGATTTCAGGAGTTGTATTTTAAAAAGCATTGATAAAGCCATGAGTCAAAATAACTTTGATTATATGCCTGGCTTTGCTGATCCTTGGCCTAAGGAAATGAAAATAGTAGATTTAGGCCACAGAATACTGGGTGAGACGCAAATGGCCTGGGCTCACAGGCCGGCTATGTTTCCTGGAGATGCATTGGGCTTAGAAATACCAAAGGAACAATTCAAACGCTCCTATAAGCATTACTGGAAAAAAACAGGAGCATTCTCTGATTATGATGGAGGTTGGTTTGTGGAGTATGAAAAGGTTTTCTGGGGGTACAATGCCAAGATATCACACCCTTGTATTTACCTAAACATGGAAGATGCTTCCTATAAAAGTTTGCTTTGGATGGTTGAGCATCAATCATGCCCCGGCGGATGGATGGAAGCTATGCCTTCAAGAAAAAATGAAAAAGGTTTTTATGAAATTGCAGAAGGTATAATTGGAGATGTTCCACATACTTGGAGTGCAGCTCATTACATTTTACATTTACGAGATATTATCCTAAGAGAAAAAGATAATAAACTAATTTTATTCTCAGCTATACCTAAAGAATGGCTGGATGATGGTGAAATAATTGAATTAAAAAATGCCTCTACTTATTTTGGCTCAATAGACATTAAATTAGAAAGTCATGTCCAAAATAAATATCTTGAATTGTCTATTAATACCAAAACGCCCCCTGCTGGAGGATATGAGATTAATCTCCCTATAGATAATATTGAAAAAGTTGATGCTAATGCCCAAGTCAAAATAACTAATAGCAGCCTTACTTTATCCAAAGAAGCTACAGAGGTAAAAATATATCTTAAATGAAACTATTTGATACGCACGCACATCTAAATCAAATTGATGATATTGATGGTGTTCTCAGGCGAGCCAGAGAAGCAGAGGTTGATAAAATTTTAATTGCTGGTTTAGATTTAGATTCTAATAGGGAAGTTATAAAAATATATAATAGCATTAAAAATTTCAATTTGTATTTAGCCTTGGGAATTCATCCTTATAGACCCCAAAAAGATACTTTTAAAGAGGTTTATGCTTTAATTGAAGAACATAAAGATACTATTGTGGCTATTGGTGAAACAGGTTTAGACTACACATACAAAGAAGCTAGAGAAGAAGGCCCGGGAAGAGACCTTCAGAAAGAAGCCTTTAAAAGTCAGCTTGCTTTAGCTCAGAAATTTGATAAACCGGTAATAGTCCATTCTAGGGAGGCCTGGAATGATTGCTTTGAGATGGTAAAGGAATCTCACTTGAGCAAAGTTTTGTTCCACTGGTATACAGGGCCTCTAGATATTTTAGAAAGTATTTTAAGTAAAGGCTACTACATCTCAGTTTCGCCAGCTATTGAATATTCTAAACAAGCCCAGGAAGCAGCCTTAAGGGCTCCTAATGACAGAATATTGCTTGAGACTGATTCTCCTGTAAGATATCGTCCTCCAAGCGGTAGTTATATTTGTGAGCCCAAAGATGTAATTAAAACATTAGAAAAATTATCAGAGTTAAAAAAAATTGATAAAGAAGAACTTGCTAAGATTACTTATATTTCATCCTGCAGCTTTTTTAATATAACAGATTAATAAAGGCAAATGAATGAAAATAACTCGGTTTCAATATAAAAATAAAGAGTACTGGGGAGTGCTTAATAAAGGCTCAAAGATTAATGTTTTAAAAGGTAATCCCTATTCGAAAATCTGCAAAACCTCTCAATTTTTATTCCTGGAGGATATTAAGCTTTTGGCACCAGCCACCCCAAGTAAAATCGTTCTCGTAGGTTTAAATTACAAGAAACATGCCGCAGAGCTTAACATGAAAGCTTCCAAAGAGCCGATTATATTTTTTAAACCCACAACTACTTTAGTTAATCCAAATGAAGTAATTAAATATCCAAAATCATCTAAGAGAGTGGATTATGAAGCTGAATTAGCTGTTGTCATAAGAAAAAAAGCAAAAGACATCAAAGTTAAAGATGTTAAAAAATATATTCTTGGTTACACATGTCTTAATGATGTTACTGCTAGAGATATACAACATAAGGATGGACAGTGGTCACGGGCTAAATCTTTTGATACTTTTTGTCCTTTGGGACCTTTCATAGAAACCAATATCGATTCTTCTAATTTAAGGATCAAGGCCTACTTAAATGGTAAGGTAAAACAAGATTCTTCAACTAAAGATTTTATCTTTCCAGTTGATAAATTAATTTCATTTATCTCTGGAGTAATGACCCTTTTACCGGGTGATGTAATTTCCACTGGAACCCCTTCAGGCGTAGGTCCCATGAAAAAAAATGATATAATAGAAGTTGAAATTGAAGGTATTGGTAGATTAATAAATAAAATAGTCTAAAAAGAAAGGGTAGCTGATGAGATATTTAAGAGGATTAATCAAAATTCTCATATCCTTTATTATTATTGCTTTGTTTTTGATTATGATGGTAACTTTTTTTAAAGATGCTATTGCCGGGTATCTTTTAAAAAGGGATGTCAAGCGGCTTTTAGGATTAGATGTAGTTATGCAGGATATGATTGTCGGTCTTTCAACAACTACCGTAGAAACTAAAGAATTTAAAGTTTTAAATCCTCCGGGCTTTGAAGATAAAGTTATGCTTGATTTGCCAGAGCTTTACATTAATTATGATATTCATGCTTGCCTTAATAGAGACTTGCACTTTGAATATATTAAATTAGACCTAAAAGAGTTCTATGTAATAAAAAATAAAGATGGTAAGT
>JAVCCI010000035.1 GCA_030765555.1 Candidatus Kappaea frigidicola | reverse complement strand
TAGCTCCTGGCTTTCTAATGGTTTTTGTTTATAAAATAAGGGTAGAATAACAACCGGCATTACTTTAGCCATCAAAATACTAAATAAGAAATAGAAAACTGCAGCTAATATCCACCAGATATTTGAAAAATTCCTTAATAGATAATAAAGGGCTGAAATTAAAATTAATGCCATAACTAAGGAAACCCCAAACTTCTTTAGGGATTCTATGAGCCATCCTTTTTTGTTTTGGGTTGAGAGGTCGTATTTTTTCTCAACTGTGTAACCGTCATGGTAATCCAGCGGCAGACCCAAGATAAAAAAAGCAGCACTAAAAGTTAGATAAAAGATAATAAGCTTTAAATAGAAGTTAACCGGAATATTAATAGCGAAATTTCTTAAAGAAGCATTTAGGCCACTTAAAATAAACACCAACAATATACCCAGGCTAAACACCAGCCCTAAGAAATACAGTCTGTGTTTTAAAGATGAATATGATTTAATTTTATCTATATTAAATTTATTAGTCATAATTTTTATCTATAACTTCAACCACATCATTTCTTACATCTTCAATTACATCACTGAAAGCAGCATCTAGTAGTTTTAATTTATAATTAAATCCTCTAGAATATCTGGCTAGTGAGCATAATCCTGTGGGAAGTTCTTTGTCTTCAGTGAAATTATAAGTTTTTTCCATTATTTTTTGGCCTGTAGCATTATCCTGAAGAAGAACGTCTATTTCAATAGCGATAATGAATTGATCTTTTGTCCAGACTCCAGCCACTGATCCCAAATACGGAACCATGGTTACTGTTGGTAGTTTTACAGCTGCCTGAAAGTGATTAATATTTCCCGAGAGAACATAATGACAGTCTGCGGGATTATCATCTTCGTAATCAAGAACATGAATGTCTATATTGGTGAATTCTTCTTTTAAAACTTCGTCTAATGATTGGGTTATGGGATTTTTAAAGTGCTCATCCTTTGAAGCAAATTTTAGAAATTTATCGCTACCACCCTCTTTTTCTTCTATGGGCCGTATATCTTTAAAGTCTTTGATAGCTAGGATATGGTTTTTGTCCCACTTGATATTGGTATCATCTATATCATATTTAATGACATGCCTTGAGCAGCCGCAAAAAATAAAAATGGATATTAAAACTACTAGTAGTTTTTTCATTTATCTATTACCTTTTCCTATTATCTTTTATTCCCACCTGATGAGAGAATCTCCCTCAAAGAAAAGATGCCTTGTTTTTGCAAGGTAGTCTGCATTAATCTGTACTGCTGGATATTTTGCATTGTAAATCCATTCTTCTTTAGCATTACTGAAGGCAGTGGCTTCTTCGAGCCTGTTAATTGAGCTGGGTTCTCCCCAATATTCTATTACTTCGCCCTTAGGCATACCCTTGTATAGAGCATCGGTACCAAGTGGATTTCTTAGAACGTCCATTGGTGTTGGTGGAGACATTTCTGCACAGGAAATAAGACTTATAGATGCCGCAAGGCACATAAGCAGGATTAATAATTTTTTCATGAACTTCCCCCTTTTGTTATATTAACTGTTTTTTATTTTTTTTACTATTCATGTCAAAGCATAGCTTTAGCCATCTGCGTAAGTATTGATTGCGTGAAAAAACTTTCCAAACCATGCCACTGCGATAATTTTCTATCATGATTATACCAGATCCCATGCTGATTCCAATACACTCATTTGAATACCAGTTTTTATCTATGTTAAAAGCATCTACAAACCCATAACTTTTATATATTCTGGCTTTATGGTTATCGTATAGATAGCGCATACTGGATATTGAAAGCTCAGGTGTAAAAACAATAGACCCTAAAGCCCCATAAGGGCAAATAGTTCCATCGTGTACCGGATGACCTGGCTTAGCACCATAACCCTTGTATCCCCTGGGTCCTGTTGAAGCTGTTAGGCCCCAGATATCCGTTCCGTATGTTTTGTACTTCTCTTGATTGTTGATACAAAACTGCCGATTAGCCTCTGTAGCTTTTATAGAATTTTCAAACCAGTTTATACCGTTATCATCTAATTCTCTAAAATCTATCCAGCAATGAGAATATTGATATACAAATAAGCTTCCTGTGGAGCAATATACTAATTCATACTCTCCATATTTAGCTATCGGCCTCTTCCATGCTTGCCAGCTTGAAGGTGGCAGTGGGTGCGTTGGCGATCCAATAGCTAAGGCATATAAAATCATAGCTTCATTATATGAATTCCAATAATAAGGGAAAATACCAGTTTCCGGTTTATAACCCATACTGATTAAGCCGTTTCTGGCTAACCAGGTCCACTCTACCCTCTCGTATAATTTGTTTGCTATTTGCTCGACTTGTGTGCCTTTAAAGTATTCCCCCGCAAATAAAGCTCCTGCAAAAAAAAGAGCTGTATCTATAGATGAAACTTCACAGTTCCATACTCTTTTGCAATTTCTCATGTCAATGAAGTGATAGAAATAACCGTGCTCATGTGGAACTTTATCTCGAAAAGTAACCATCATTTTTAGAGCCCGCTTATAAGCTTCTTCTTCAGATATCCAGCCCCTCTCTACTCCAATACATAGGGCTGTAAGTCCAAATCCACAAGAAGCTACGCTGCAGGGAGCACCCGGCCGAGATGAGTCTTTTATAAGACCATTTTGAGTATTAGATTCGTTGATAAAGAACTTAAATATATCATGTTCTACTTTATCTAAAAAAAGTACATCACTTTCAGATACATCAGCAGTAAGTATAGCCGGCTGTATTAATAAACTAGAAAAAATGATGAAAATTAATAATATTCTTTTATACATAAGTTATGGGTTTCAATTTTTAAATTGCGTTATTCAATACTTTTGTAATAATCGATTATTTTCTTTATTTCATCTGCTTGTTTTTGATTCTCAATAATGAGTTCTTTTAAGTCATTGGCGCTTCCGGCAGCTTTGCTTTCCATCTTAGCACTTATTTCTTGTAGTTTTTCAGAAGCTTTTTTTAATTTAAGTAATCTTTGAGATAGTGAATTAAGCATATCATTAATGCTGCTGGCTAAAACTTTAAATTCATCTGCCCACCGGAGTTTTATGCGAGCATTTAAATTACCTCCCATAGCATCTCGTATGGTTTGCTCAAACCTATAAATAGGCCCAGCAATCCTATGAGTCAAAAAGATACCAAAGGAAAGTATCAGAGCAATTAAAACCATAATCCAAGGCACTAAATTTTTATTTACATCATGTAGGACCTGAACTACAATTTGGGTTTCATAATCGGAAAGCATTTTTGCTGTTTCCGGGAAAAACATCTGAAATTCTTTATTTTCTGACATCTCTGGTGAGTATCTAGCTACTTGCCTCATGCGCATGTCAGCTGCAATTTCTATTCTTTCTTTAATCTTATCAGTAGAAAATTCAGGCAGAACAGAATTCATTATATTAAAGTAAAGTGAACTAGCCGTGATTAAGGTGGCTAAAAGTAAGGTCATAACAATGATAAAAGACATTTTTAGCTGAAAAACAGGCTTGATGATGTATTGCTTTCTACGAAATTTTTGTTTCTGCATTACTACCTCCTTTATATAGCAAAGGTTTAGGAAAAGTTATCGCGTCTACAATAATCTTGCCGCAAGCCCTGGCTCCTTGGTTTAAATAGAACCCTTTTTTAGCTAATCCGAAAGTCAGGGTATAATCAGCATTAATGCATACTGGATTAATTGAGCCAGTATCTGCATTTAGACCTGAAGGAACATCAACAGCAAGAATAATTTTTTTTGAAATATTTATTGCATTAAACAAAGTTGTAAAATGATTATCTAGTTTTCCTTTGAAACCAATACCGAAAACAGAATCTATTATCAAGGAACTTTGCTTAATTTCATCTTTAAAGCGTTTAACTATATATTTATTTATCTTTTTTAAAGATTTAATTTCTGCTTTAAGCTTTTTCAAAATGTTGTAATTATATTTTGCATCTTGACTAAAGGTGCTTGTTTTGTATAAAAGCAGAATTGTAACTTTGGCTCCTGCATTAATTAGATGTCTTGCTGCAACAAAACCGTCACCTGCGTTATTGCCTTTACCGCAAATAACACAAATATTTTTTTTCTTTCGGTTGTCCTTAAGAATCTTTAAGGCCAGCTCAGCAGTTCTTAGTCCGGCATTTTCCATTAGCACCTTAGAGCAGATGCCGTACTTCATTTGAGCTGCTTTATCAATATAGCGAGCCCTTTTAACTGATATGGTCTGTATGTTATTTTTCAATATCTTTTGAGAGCTCAATAATTCTATGGCCTTCTATTTCTTGAAAGCTTTTTTCTTTAAAGCCATTTTTAAATAGTAATGAAAGAATAGGTTTCATGAGTTCTGTAGAACGAAAAGAAATTTTTTTATATCCTTTAATCTTGGCTACATCTAAACCTCGATGAAGTAGGTTGGTGCCAAACTTTCTTTGCCTGTAGCCTTGATGTATAAGTAGCCTTCTAATGAGGGCGGTGTCATCTGATTCTTCTTTGATTGCGATAAAGCCAATAGCCTGATTATCTTCTTCAGCTACAAGAATTATATCTCTTGTGTTTGCATAGGCCATCTTGACATTATTTAAATCTTCCTCAGATATTCCCTCAAGTTTGGAGGCGATTTCTTCTTTTAAAAAATGCTCTAAGATATTTTTTAAATCTTGCGAATCGTTATCTTTATAATCTCTTATGTTCATTTTGCTCCAGCGAAAAAGTTATCAAACGTTTTAGTTATGCCGCATTTAATTGACCAATCCTGACTTTCATCACTTAAGCCTGCACCAGCACCGATATCAAAGCGAAGAGCATCTGTCTGATATTGTATACCAGCCATAAAATGAGAAAAATCATTATTATCATCTGAGCAGCCCTGCCCATTAACTTCTAATGCGAAGTTTAAGTTGTCAGTTGCAGGAATGATAACTCCTACGCCATACATGAGGACATCATCTTGATTACTATTTTGATGAGGATTACCAAGGATTCCCATGCCTAAGTTAAAATGAGTTTCGACTTTGCCTAAATGTTTGCTCATGAGGAGACCACCTGAGAAATCAAATTCATCAGTTCCTAAAGCATCTTCATTACTGGCATTAGGTAATTTTGTTCCAAATCTTAAACCAAAAGCAGGCATGTCATCTTCTTGTCTGAGTTGAATCTTGGTAAATAATTCTAAGTCCCCTGCTCCATATTTGCTATCAGCATCTTTTTCATCAGCATGAATACCTTCAAAGTAAGCCTGAATTTCTACAACCTTACCCACACCTACAGCTAAATCAAGTGTCGGGACATTCCAGACATCTCTATCTCTGTCAGTATCAGTGCTAAAAGCTAAATTTAGATCTTCTAAATATTCAAAGCCTAATCTGGCCTCTAGACTACCTGCCTCAATTACGTTAGCATCCTGAGTGTCTAAAGGTGCTAAAGTTTTAGCAGTGGCCATTACTGGTATTAAAGCAAGAGATAAATTTAAAATAAAAACAAAAATAATAATCTTTTTAAACATCTAACTTTCCCTCCCTGATTAAATTAATTTAACTTTATAATTATTTTTCTTGATCTAGGTCCATCAAACTCACAAAAGTATACGCCTTGCCAGGTGCCTAAAGCGAGTTGAGAATTTTTGATTATTACATTTAAATCAACTCCACAAAGCACTGATTTTATGTGGGCGGCAGAATTGCCTTCTGCGTGTTTATAATCATCATTAAAGGGAATAACCTTGTTTAATTCCTTTATGATGTCAGATTTTACACTAGCATCTGCATTTTCATTAATGGTGAGACCGGCTGTAGTGTGCGGCACAAAAATTAGACATGTACCACTTTCGATTTTAGATTTAGTTATTAGAGAATTAATTTTATTAGTTATGTCTATGAGTTCAGTTTGATTTTTAGTTTCTAGAGATATTTCGTGAATCATTTCTTCATTATTCTTTCTGAAATAACTTTTTTAATAAGATTTTCAGGAATACCTTCGTGTACTTCTACATTTGCGATACTAACTGGAAGCACAAATCTATTTTTACCATGTATAAATTTCTTATCATGTAAATATGTTTTCATTATTTTCGCAAGAGGTACATTTTTTATATGGATTGGTAGACCTGCAATTGCAATCATGCTTTCGATGCGGCCTAGAGTTTTAAGTGAGCATAGTTTTAAATGGTGGGCTATTTCAGCTGCACAGACCATGCCAATACTTATAGCTTCACCGTGAGTATAGTTGGCTTCATATCCAGAAGCAGCTTCAATGGCATGACCTATTGTATGGCCATAATTCAGGATTGTTCTAATGCCCTTTGTCTCCCTTTCGTCTAGTGAGACTACTTTGGCCTTAATGGCTGCTGATTGAGTAATTATATAATTAAGAGCATTTTTGTCTAACTCGAATATTTTGTGATAATTGTGTTCTAGAAAATTGAATAATTGTTTATCAGCTATTATGCCGTATTTAATTATTTCTGCTAAACCGGTTTTTAGCTGTCTTAAGCTTAAAGTTTGAAGAAAGGAGCTATCGCAGAAGACCATCTTTGGTTGATAGAAAGCACCTAAAAGATTTTTACCTTGAGGTAAATCAACAGCAACCTTCCCACCGATGCTGGAATCTACTTGTGCTAGTAAACTAGTTGGTATTTGAATATAAGCAATACCTCTTTTGTAAATTGCAGCGACAAAACCTCCTAAGTCACCAACTACACCTCCACCTAAGGTAATAACAAAAAGTCTTGTTTTTAAATCAAGCTTAACAATTCTATTTATAGTAGAATTTAAATACTTTAAAGACTTTGATTTTTCGGAATCAGGAACTTCAATATATGTTGTTTTAATATTGTTTTTTTTAAGTCCGGGGGTTAATTTGGAGTGATACAGCTTTTTAATTTTGGGGTTGGTGATAATAATAGCATGAGTGCCTAAATCTAATTTTTTTACCAAGTTGCCTAAGGAGCGAAGCTGATTAAAACCTATGAAAATATCGTAACTGCGTTCCTTTAGATTAACGGAAATCTTGGATAGATTTTTCATGTTTTTAGTATAGCATAAAACAATGTTAAGTCAAGATACAACTTAACGTTATGATAATTATGGCGGCTTTGCTATCCGCCTATACTATATATTTTAATTAGAAGATAGACTAGGCTCCCAATGAGACTGCCTAAAATATTGAAATATAACAAAATAAATATAATTAGGATGCCATATGGGGCTATTTTTTTGTATTTCCAATTTATATTACGAGGCAAATAGGCTGAAAGAATTTTTGAGCCATCTAGAGGCGGGATTGGTATAAGATTGAAAAAACCTAAAAATAAGTTTACTAATATAAGATAGAATAAAAAATTTATAAAAGGATTA
>JAVCCI010000086.1 GCA_030765555.1 Candidatus Kappaea frigidicola | reverse complement strand
TTTAAAATTGACTGTTATGGCAAAGGGTTTTGGAAGTGAAAACAAAACAAAGCTTAAGATGATGAATCCCACAGCTGATATAGATGAGATTGAGGATTTTATTGTTTCTTGCATAAGGGATGCTGGGCCAGATGCTTGTCCACCCTACATCGTGGGAGTGGGTATAGGCGGAGTGGCGGAAACAGCCAATTTACTTGCTAAAAAAGCCCTTCTTTTACCGATAGGTAATGATAGTAAAAAGAAGCATTTAGCCTTAATGGAGAAAAGAATATTAAAAAAAATTAACGATCTTGATATAGGTGTTATGGGTTTGGGTGGTAAGGCTACATGCCTAAAAGTTAATATTTTAACTAGTCCGACACATATAGCTGGTTTGCCTATAGCTGTAAATATAGGTTGTCATGCAACTAGAAGCGCTAGGTGTACAATTTAGTTATGAAATATATAGTAGATACTGATAATCTTAACGACAAATTAATTAGTAAATTTAAAGTAGGGGATAAGCTTTATCTTTATGGGAAAGTATATACGGCCCGAGATCAAGCTCATCGTAGACTATATGAAATACTAAATTCCAAAAAAGAGCTACCAATATGCTTAAAGAATAAAGTAATATATTATACTGGGCCTACACCAAAAAGGAAAAATTCAGTGATTGGTGCTTGCGGGCCCACGACTTCATCAAGGATGGATTTATATACACCTGCATTAGTAGATGCTGGTTTAAAGATGCTTGTGGGTAAGGGCAGAAGAAGTAAGGAAGTTATTAGGAAATTAAAAAGAAAAAAGGGTGTTTATGTAATTGCCCCTGCTGGTTGTGGAGCGTACTTATCAACTAAGATATTGAAATCAAAGGCAATTGCCTTTAAGGATTTGGGAGCTGAAGCAATATTTGAATTAGAAATTAAAGATTTTCCAGTGATTGTCTGTATAGATTCTAGAGGAAATTATCTTTACAAGTAGAAAGGAAGTATAAATGCAGAGATTGGGCTTAAGAGGATACGACAAGTTAAGAAAAGTAAAAATAAATACCAACTATATTGAATATGCCGAAGGTTCGTGTTTGATTGAGCAGGGCAATACCAAAGTCATTTGTACGGCTTCAGTAGAAGAAAGTGTTCCCATGTTTTTAAAGGATACCGGTTCTGGTTGGGTGACCGCAGAATATAACATGCTTCCGCGTTCATGTTTAAGTAGGGTTAGGCGAGAAGGCAGAAGAGGAGGAGGAGTCTCAGGTAGAACTCAGGAGATTCAGAGACTTATCGGTAGAACATTGCGGGGTGTAGTTGACTTAAAAGTATTAGGTGAGAGGACTATTACTCTAGATGCTGATGTTATTCAGGCAGATGGTGGCACTAGATGTGCTAGTATTACTGGCAGTTTTATTGCTTTAGTAGAGGCCTTGAAATACTTAAAAAAAGAAAAGGCTTTTAACAAAATTCCCGTTAGTCAGTATGTGGCTGCTGTAAGTGTGGGAATAGTTAAAGGTAAAAATATGCTGGATTTAGTATATGAAGAAGATTCTAAGGCTGAGGTGGATATGAATGTAGCCATGACGTCAAGTGGTGAATTAATTGAAGTCCAGGCTACCGCAGAAGGTGCTCCCTTTACTATTGAAAAAATGAATGCATTAATTGAATTAGCTCAATCAGGCATAAATGAACTTATTGAAATTCAAAAAGGTATTTTAAAAATATAATGTCAAAAGAAATTCTTGTTGCTACAAAAAACAAGCACAAGCTTATAGAAATCAGTAAATTACTTGTCGGTTTAGAGATCACTCTAAAGAATCTTGATGATTATGAGAATGCTCCGGAAGTAATTGAAGATAAGGAATCTTTTATTGAAAATGCGGCTAAAAAAGCAATTGAGTATTCAAAATTTACTGGAATACTAGCTCTAGCAGATGATTCTGGCCTAGAAATTGATGTATTGGATGGCCGGCCAGGAGTGCAGTCTGCCAGATATGCTGGAGAAGAACAGGATGATAGCAAGAATATTTCTAAATTAATTGATGTTTTAGATGGTGTGCCGCCAGACAAAAGAACAGCTCGTTTTAAATGCCTAGTAGTCTTAGCTCAAAATGATAATGTTTTGGCTACGGCAGAGGGAACATGTGAAGGGATGATTACCTTTAGTCCCGCAGGAGAGTATGGTTTTGGATATGATCCTGTGTTTATTCCTAAGGGATACGATAAGACCTTTTCAGAGCTTGGTGCAGAAGTTAAAGATAAAATAAGTCACCGAGCGATAGCTTTTAATAAAATGGCTGAAATTATAAAGAAAAAGAATTTCTTCTAAAGTCCTAAAAGATCTCCAATACCTTTAAGTCCTTTTATTCCTTCTAAGAGAAGCTCGTCTGCTGAGGCAGGCTCTAATTTATGTTGTACGTTTCCTATGGGGCCCGTTGAACGGATGCGCGTTATATATCTATTGGTAAAGTTGAATATCATTGAAAGAACCTGCTGGCTTGCATTTAATTCTTCATATTTTTCCTTTGAAAATTCTGCATTTGATAAAAAGCTAATATTTCCTTTAAAGTCCAGTGATCCTTGTGATTTTAGTTCAAAGCCTTCGCTAATGAGTGTAATATTTTCGCTACTTATAGTTTGATTTTTAATAATGAAGTCAGCATAAGCTTCTTTGAAGGTTACCTTTTCTTCCATAGAAATACCTAGTAGTTTTGCCATGGTGTCAAGAACAGGTAGTTGCATAAGATGACCATCAGCGATTACCATTCTGCCCTCACCAGTTATACCACTTATATCTTTATAAGGATTTTTGAGTTGCATTTTCAGATAGGCTATACCCTTGATTTCCTTATCTTTTAATTTAGTGTCCCCAACAAGTTTTTCTAGATTCAAGTCTTTTAAAATGACATTTGCTGTGTAAGGTATATTCTGTTTTAGTAGAGCCATATCGCCTGTCATAGCAAAGATGCCGTCATAAGTTGCAAAAGTAAAATTTTTCAATATAACATTTCCAGCTTGCATCGTTGCATTAATATATATATCTGTTAAGTTCAAACCCTTTACCTGAAGCTTGCTAGTGTTAGCTTTTAAGCCTGCCGCAGCTTCTTTCCACTTAGCAAGTTTACCCTGAAAGTGAAAGTTGCCTGGGAGTTTACCTTTTAAATCTAAATTAGATATTCCTTTGGCATTTGAGAGCGCTAATTTATCAAGGTTAGCCGTATCCAGGATAATATCTCCATACAGGGTAAGATTAGGGTCTGAAATATTTTCTATATCACCTGTTAGCTCATAAGTGTGAGTGTAATAGTTTCCTTTAATTTTATCTATATGTGCATTTGAATCAACGACCGATATTATACCAGCACCAAAGAAATTGTCTGAAATAATTTTAAAATCCAATACGGGATTTTTAAAATTGTTTAAAACAGCATTTAATTTATACGTGTCATCTAGAAAATCAAAACTAATATTATTAATTTCGGCTTTATCTTTCGATAAAAATATTTTTCCACTCGCTGAAGAAATATTGAATTTTGAATTAGCTCCTTGAACTGAAACATCAGACAAAGATATATCCCCTGTTATATCTAAGGAAATCATCTGTTTTAGGCTGCCGTTGATATTAATAGATGCATAAGTTTTACCAGTCAGTTTAAGATTTTTAAATTTTTCTCTATTGGTTTTTGGTAATATCTCAATTGCTTTCTCAAGTTGCAAATCACTTTTTGCATCTATCTTCAAATATAGATCTTTCAAATTTACAACGCCCTTTAAGGTTGTGGGGCAACCAAGTAAATTTCCATTTACTTCTTCAATAGTGATTTTTTCAGTGTCAAATTTAGCTTTTCCAGTCATTTCTGAGAAAGAGTTAACATAGGGAAGGCCTTCTATTGAGAGGTTGTCTGGCCTTATGTCGCCAGAGATATTTGAAAGTTCTTTTTTATCTAAATCATAAACTATGCTGATAGAAACATCAGTTTTACCTTTAATCTGATAAGATGTTTTGTCTAAATTTAAATCGTTCAAGCTTCCAGTAATATCAATATTAAGTTTTTTTTGGTTGTCCATAGTAGCGTTAATATTTGACGATGCAGCACCTTCTAATGATTTATATTTTATCGGTAGCCCTGCAGCAAGGTTTATTTCATGTAAAGGGAAGTTGTTGGTATTTCCTGATAAATATAATTCTTTTGTCTTGATATCGTAAGTTCCTTTTAAAAGGCAGCTGGAATCTTTTTCAGGTAAGTTAAAAGATAATTTATATCGAATAGATGCCGGAGGTAAATAGCCGTAATAAAAATTTATTTTATCTATCTTTTGATGGTACATATTTTCACGGCTGTAATCATAATATGATAGAGAGCCATTTTTAATATCAGCACTAGTTATTAGAAATGAACCTTTTTTAGAGGTTGGTTTTCCTGAAGGCTTGAGAATATCGCTGATATTGAATGTTGCATTGGGTAGCTTATTTATTATGATTTGGGGATTGTTAACATTGAGATGTGTAATAATTAATTTGCGTTGAATTATAAGTGGCAAAATTAGAACATTGAAGTTTACTTTATTAGAAGATAAAAAAGGTTGGTCAGCATTGGTTTCTTTGGAGGAAACTACAAAATTATTTAAAACAATACCATCCTTAAGGGAGTAAGTTAGTTTCTCAATCTTTACATCTCTCTTCAGTGATTCAGAAAGTTTGTCAGTGATTAAATCCTTAGCTTTATAAGGAAGCAAGTAATTATTTAATAGGAAGTAACCTATGACTAATATTATTAGAAAAAGAAGTACTACTTTTATTATTTTCTTCATAGTGAAAACAATTTCCTTATTTGTTCATAATTTTACCTGTTATTTACTTGCGGTGCAAGTTTCTTTTTTAGTTATTATTTTTTTGGTATTTCGTAAAAATAAAATTACTTGCTAAATGTACTTTTCCCTAAATTTGACAGTTGCTGATTATTCAAAATTACTTGTAAATCAAAAAATTATTAGGTATAATTATATCGCTATGAAAAATATTAAATATATAAACACGTTTTTATGTTTTGTATTCTTTGTTTGTTGTGTCACTGTAAACGCTGTGGCTATGTCTTCTAAGCCATCTGAGCCTGATGCTGAATGTATGTATGGTGTTTTTATGAGTAATCGCCCGGTTAACATTTATAGAACTAATAAATTTGAAGTGGAAACTGGGAAAAAAGCAGCTATGATAATGTTTTATATGGACTGGCGGGGTAATTTCCCCACTAGTGATTGTTTAAATATAGTTGAATATGGAGCAATTCCGCATGTTACGTGGGAGCCATGGATTATTGGAGAAGATGTTCTGTATTTAGACAATATTCTTAATGGCGAGTGGGATAGCTATATTGAACAATGGGCTCAGAGTGCCAAAGAGTTTAAATATCCCTTCTTTTTAAGAGTGGGCCATGAAATGAATGGCAACTGGTATCCTTGGAGTGGTTATCAAAATGATAAGGATCCTAAAAAATTTGTTGCTGCATATAAACATATTTACGATATATTTAAGGAAGTTGGAGCAGATAATGCTATATGGATATGGTGTCCAATGGATACTGAAGTGCCACATTCCAAATGGAACTATTACACCAATTATTATCCGGGAGATGAGTATGTAGATTGGATTGGATTGGATGGATATAATTGGGGCAATACTCAAAATTGGAGTCATTGGACAAGCTTTAGAAGTATCTTTAAAAAAAGGTATGATGAAATTGTAGAGTTGTATCCAAGTAAACCTATTATGATTGGAGAGTTTGGTTCAGCTCAAAGAGGTGGAGATAAAGCTCAGTGGATAAAGGATGCTTTCACTCTTATTAAAGAAGAGATGCCTCAATTAAAAGCAATAGTTTGGTTTAATATTAATAAGGAATGTGATTGGAGAGTTGAATCTTCTCCTGAAAGCCTAGAAGCATTCAAGGAAGTTATAAAAGACCCTTATTATGGGTCTAATCCAGATGCTTTTTCTAAGCTTATTAAAAAATTTAAATTGCCTGAAGGGGCAGTAACTCAATTATCTCGCATAAAAAGATCTCAGGTAGATTTACCTCAAATAGAGATTAGTAAGGTATGTGGTGATATAGTTGTAGATGGAGATTTAAGTGAGTGGTCACATTTAAAACCAGTTGTTTTAGATGATGAACGTCAAATAGATATGGGCTATGATGATTGGCAAGGAGTTTCAGATTTAAGTGCCCGCATATATCTTATGTGGGATTCAAGCTATCTCTATTTGGCTGCTATTGTTAAAGATGATTCTCCCCTGAAGAATATTAAGTCTAGAGAAAATATCTGGGATGGGGATGGCATTGAGATGGCTATTGGAGTTGATCCTGAATCTGATCCTGAAAGAAGTAGTTATGATGCAACAGATTATCAGCTTTGTTTAGCTATGCGTTTAGGCGGAGGTAACTGGAGCTGGCAGCTTCAAAAAGCTTTTGATACCATTGAATCTAAAGTTTCAAAAGCAGAAGATGGATTTAGCGGTTATATATATGAAGCAAAGATACCTTGGTCTGAATTTAATTTTGTTCCTCAAAATGGAATGAAGTTAAAATTTAACATTGCTTTAAATGATGCAGACAAAACACAAACAAGAGAGACGCAGATGGTTTTCTCGGGATATCAAGATTTTTATGAAGATCCAAGCCAGTGGGGATGGCTTTTGTTTTCAGAATAAATGGAGGAAAGATAGTGAAAAAGATTTCGTTATTGTTTTTAGTTGTAAGTTTTCTGCTTGTGTGTTCTTCGGTAGCTAAAGCAGAAGTTGTAGCCGATATTTATACAGATAATTTTGAGGCAAATGGTAAATATACTTATGTTTATCCGGAAGGAACTTGTTCTATTGAGGAAGTCAGTAATCCTGTAAAAGCAGGTGAGACAGCTTTAAAAGTAACACTTGATCCTAATACTTATGCTGGAGCAGCCGTTGGTGGTTATGCTCTTATGGATATTTCAGCAGTTCGTAAAACGGGTAAGTTAGAGTTTTGGATTAAGGGTGAAAATGGTGGAGAAAAATGTGAAGTAATGCTTCTTGATGCTGAGGATAGCGATGGTACAAAGGCAGAAACAGGCGTTGTTATAACTCCTAAATATGTGACAATTACTACTGACTGGAAAAAAGTAAGTATACCTTTGACAGCTTTTAAAGATCAGGGTCAGTATTGGGACTGGGATTCAAGTAGCATGAAGAAAGATAGTATGAAATGGGATGAGATAAAAGAACTGAAAATTGATGTCAGACCTTATGATAAAAACAGTTCTTTTACTGTTTATTTAGACGATATAAAAATAGTTAACTAAAGGGTTTATTTTTTAGTTTGTTATATAAGGCGCATCTGAGTCAATGATGCGCCTTTTTGCTGAAGAAGCTTGAAGTGAAGAAAATGATGCAGTTTCTAAAAACATTTTTTATCAATAAATTTTATTCCACATTTTGATTCAATTTTTATTGACTTTTAATGACTCAATTGCTATAATTGGTTGCTATAAATTGGGTTGTCGGGGTGTGGCGCAGTTTGGTTAGCGCGCCTGCTTTGGGAGCAGGAAGTCGGAGGTTCGAATCCTCTCACCCCGACCAATTTATTTATGCGCCCGTAGCTTCCCCCTTGCTGAAATTATTAGTTTTCAGCTGTGGAGGACGAGTCGCTACGGCTGATGTAGAAAGTTTATTGATGCGCCCGTAGCTCAGCTGGATAGAGCATCTGCCTTCTAAGCAGAGGGTCGACCGTTCGAATCGGTCCGGGCGCGCCATTAACAAAAATTCGGTGGGTGTAGCTCAGTTGGTTAGAGCGCTGGACTGTGGCTCCGGAGGCCGGGGGTTCAAATCCCCTCACTCACCCCACTTATAATAAAAGTATATTTTGATGCGTTACTTGTTGGAGCTCGTTGAATTTATTTTCCTGCGCCCGTGGCTTCCCC
>JAVCCI010000004.1 GCA_030765555.1 Candidatus Kappaea frigidicola | reverse complement strand
TATATTACGAGGCAAATAGGCTGAAAGAATTTTTGAGCCATCTAGAGGCGGGATTGGTATAAGATTGAAAAAACCTAAAAATAAGTTTACTAATATAAGATAGAATAAAAAATTTATAAAAGGATTAGATATTTCTTGTGTAGCACCTAGAAGTATTGTCTTCGAAGGGATAACCCCTCCTAATCTAAGAAGTAGTGCAGCTATTGTAGCTAAAATAAGGTTAGCTACCGGCCCTGCGAAGCTTACCAGAGCGACATCTTTCTTTTCGTCGTTAAAGTTATGCGGGTTTATGGGAGCTGGTTTTGCCCATCCAAAAGGTATAAAACCGACGGCTAGTAGTAGTAGTGGTAAAAGGACAGTGCCAACTGGATCGATGTGGACAAGTGGATTTAGGCTTAATCTACCTGATTTAAGAGCAGTATCATCACCTAATCGTAAGGCAATCCACCCATGACTATATTCATGGATAATAACTGCAATAACAAAAGATAAAACTAGAAAAAATTTATTGAGGATTAGGAATAGCATTTTTTATTACGATAGCCTTTTGGCTAGTTGAGCAAGGCGTTTACCAAGTCGCAGAGATTCTTCTTTGGCTCTTTTATCTGGTGAGCCGATGGATACAGATCCGTAATGATCTCCTGAAGAGTCTCCCTGAATGATCATACCATGTACCAGAAGGGCTCTTAGTATAGAAAGAATAGTTGTTTCATTTCCACCGCCTATGTTTGCAGAGGATGAAAAAGCAGCACCAATTTTACCTTCTAGCTGTCCATGTAGTTTTACACTATCATCTAAAAGTTTTTTCACTTCAGCTGCCATATCTCCATAGTAAGTTGGTGAACCTATTGCGATGCCTTTATAGTCTAAAAGCTCTTCAATTTTTACCTCATTAACAGGCTTTATAACGCATGTAACATTTTCTGCCTCAATTCCTTCTTTTACTCCTTCAGCCATCATTTTTGTGTTACCACCGCGGGAATAATAAGTCACTAATATGGTTGGCATTAATCTATTACCTCAATTTGCCTAACATTAATAAGAGGATATTTAGAGCTGCTATCTTCAATGGTGCCCTCAATAGTCACTTCTTTATAGATGTAATCATCTAAGTCGATATTTGAACTATTTAGATAGTATTTTGTCCGACCTTTAATCTTCAATTTATGAGTCGCTGTGGTGCCATAAATACGCCCCAAATCCCTTAATGTTCCCGTGACATCAATTGATTCCTGTAGTAGATTTGGATTATCAATTGCAGAAGCTACTTGATCTTGCCTATTTTTTAATTGAAGATTTAAAAGATTAAGTTTATAGGCTAAATCTTCTTTGTATTCAGATTTGGGATATGTATTGCAAAAATTTCCATAAGCAAGAATTATAATTTTTAATTTGTCTGTAGTATAATCATCTAACTCGTCGGTTTTTATGGTAGGTAATTTGCCATAATCAGGCATCTCTTTGGTGTTAAAAGCTTCATTTCTTAAAATAATTGGTTTAGGAATATCAGATGTTTTAATTTCAGATATCTTATCCAAGTAATCTTCGTAAATCCAACCACTTGCACCCTCAGGAGGTCTAATTCTGTACCAGTCACCAACACTAGCAATAATGAAAACCGGCTCACCCTTTTTAAGTTTGCCTAGTATATGATGTTTTTCTCCTGCACCTGCTCTTATATTTAGTTGATTAGCGGTTACGAATCCATTGTTACTAATGTATTTTTTAGAAACATAGCAAGAGACATCATTGGGTAATTTTACCTGATACCAACAAAAATACCTATCTAAAACAATAACATCATCCCCTAATTTTAAATTCTTTAAGGATGTAAAGTTTTCGTTATAGCCGGCACGAAGTTTAACATTGTGAGCATTTATCTTGCCCTTAAAGGGAAAGCCATCCTCTGTGAAAACTTCAGCGGGTGCCATGAAAAAAACAACGTTGAGAATAAATAAACATAATGAGAAAAATACTAATTTTTTCTTCATAGTTAATGGGTTGCCTAGGATTATTTCTTTGTTTCTTTCTTTTCTTCTTTAGCTTCTACTGTTGCCGTAGTATCTATGTCCTCTTTGACATCTTCATCTGATTTAGGAGCACCTTTTTTAACCTTTATTCTTTCTACCTTGACTTTAGGTAGACCAAAAACTGATTTTTTATCATCCCAGCTACCTTTTTCCTGTAATTCTTTAATGCGTTCAAATCTGTTGTGAACACTTCTGATTTTTTTGTCTTTTGGTGCTCCTCTTAGACTTCGATGTTGTGACATGATTACCTCCTGTTTTTAATCTTCTATTTTATATTTTCTAACGTAACAACCTTTGTATTTACTTGCTAATTTTTTTCTTAGGGCAGATGCATCTTTTTTATTTTGAAATTTACCGATTAAAAGAAGATGATATTTCCCGCTTGAATCAATTATGGCGTCATTTCCAGCAGTTTTTACCTTAGAAGCTTCTTTTTCAGCACGGGATAAGTTAGAATATGCTGCAGCCTGGATAGAATAAAAATCTTTTAATTTGGGAACTGTTTCTTCTGCTTCTGTTGGTTTTGTTATGACTCCCAAGTTACTCACATTTTCTTGAGCAACCGTTGTGTTCTCTCCTTTGGCAGCTAGTTGTTTGCTTTGTGTATCTATTTCACTAGTTGAAGTTGTTATAAGAGCAGAGTTTGCATCCTGTTTCATAGAGCGATTTGCTATTTTCTTGCCGCGTTCAATTCCAAGCGAGAAAAATATAACATAAAGCAGTATAACAGATATTACTGAAAATATCAATTTTTCTCTGGATATAACTAAAGTTATCTGTTTTTGCCTTTCAAGCCGTTTTATAAAGCGTCTTTGCTTAGCAGGTTCTTCTGAGAACTCATTAAACAATTCTGATTGATATTCCTTATTGTCGTTCATTATTTTTCCTGTTATATCTTAAAGGGAATGTTGGTTAATTTGAAAACTACCCAATTCCCTTCTTGTTCCATATCGAATAATAGCTTTGAAAGAGCTTTTGAAAATTCCGGCATTTCTTCTGCTTTTTCTGCGGGGATATGTATAGTTAAGTTGCAAATTCCTAGATTTTCTGTAATATCTACAGAGCCGTAGACTTTTATTTTTTCTCCAACTGCATCAATGTTATAAACCTTAATCTTTTCTTTATCTTTAATTAAGTTGAAATTTACGTGTTCAAGTTTGGTGGATTTTAGGATATCACTATGTGTCTGCTTGGTAATGACACTTGCTAAAGGAAGAATGCTTCCATCGAGATCAGCTATTTCAAGTTCCTTAGAATCTACTTTAATCTCATAGTAATCATGTAAAGGTTTTATGCTAAGTATCTGGATTACAACTTCTTCTGCCTGCACCTGATTGTCTTTTTTGCTTAAGTCAACCTTAGTGCAATTAATTTTTTTTAGAGCTTGAACTTGAAAGTTTTCAAAGTCAGCTTCTATGTTAAATTGAGTCTTAAGTTGTTGCTTACAGATAGATTCATATAAGCCAGATGCCTGAGGGCTAAAGGCAAAAAGGACTGCAATTGCGATTAATAAAAATAGTACAAGAAATATCTTTTTCATTTATTACCTAACGTTTACTAATCTTTTCTTTTAATGTGCTCTTTTTCTTAATTATCTTATTGAATGCCTTGACCACTTTGGGGTCAAATTGAGTACCGCTGTTTCTGTTGATTTCCTCAACTGCTTCTTCAATACTTTTTGCTTTGCGGTAAGGCCTATCTGTTACCATGGCTTCAAAGGCTCCTATTACAGCAAGTATTCTAGAGCCGATAGGTATCTGATTGCCCTTAAGGCCATTAGGATAGCCAGTCCCATCATATTTTTCTCTTTGGTGTTTAATCAAGGGTATTACTGAATCTAAGACTTTAATTGGTTTTAACATGGCTGCACTCTTTGATGAATGTTGTTTCATAGTTTTAAATTCTTCTCTAGTGAGCCGTGTGTTTTTATGAAGAATCTTATCGGGAATACTTACTTTGCTTACATCCTTAAGCTTGATAGCGTATTTAAGGGTATTAATATCTTTTCTTGAAACCTTAATATTTTTAGCTATAGCCGTGACGAGTTTTTTGTATTGTGCTTCCGGAATATGAGGTTGTTTTTTTGTGCCGGAGAGTTCTATGAGAGATTTTATGCTTCCCTCTGTAATGTTTTCTCTTTGCTTATTTAAATAGGCATTTTTTAAAGCTATTACGGCTTGTTCTGAGAAGGTAGTTAATATTTCCTGATCAAAATAGGTAAAGGGTCTCTTATCAATTTTTTCAGTTACTTCTATTACACCTAAAACATCTTCTTCTATTAAAGGCATGGCAAGAGTATTTTCGGTGAGAACGGGAATGGCGCTTTTTGCTGATC
>JAVCCI010000046.1 GCA_030765555.1 Candidatus Kappaea frigidicola | reverse complement strand
TTATCTCTACCTGATAAAACTGCTGATTCTTCAGGTTCAACTGCAATAATTTTAATCTGAGAATTTTTTTCTTTCAAAAATGTTCCTATGCCCGTTATGGTTCCTCCCGTGCCAACTCCGGCAATCAAAAAATCAATTTCACCCTTGGCGGCAGACCAGATTTCTGGTCCCGTAGTTTCATAATGAGCTTTAGGATTTGCTAAATTATTGAACTGATCAAGCATAATTGAATTAGAACGTTCATTAAGTAAGGTTTTAGCTTTATCAATTGCTCCTTGCATACCACTTTCTGAAGGTGTTAAAATTAACTCTGCCCCCAAAAACTTAATAATCTTTTTTCTTTCTAAAGAAGCTGACTCAGGCATAACAATAACTGCTTTATATCCCTTGAGCACTGATATATATGCTATAGCAATACCAGTGTTACCACTCGTAGGCTCAACAATGCTACTGCCCTTCTTTAAAATACCCTTATCCTCAGCATCCCTAATCATATAAAGAGCAGTTCTATCTTTAATGCTGGATAAAGGATTAAAAGATTCTAGCTTAGCTAAAATCTGACCACCAGAACCTCTGGCAATCTTATTAAGCTTCACTAGCGGCGTTTTACCAATTATGTCTATAATATTGTTCTCTATCATGTCTTATATAATACCTCTTTGGCAATCAAATTTCAAACTGTTTCCAACCTTGAGTTCTTATTGTCTTTTCGACCAACCTGAGCCAATGGCTTGTCATTAACTTCAACAATATGAACTATAAAGTCTATTTTATTTTTTCAGCTTTTCAATTGCAGCTGGTAAAAATCTATCATACACTCGTCTATTTTTACTCGCAAAATAAATACCCACATAAACAACAATAAAACCAGCTAAAGCATATATAAATGCATATTTAGGACATGTGTTGAAATTAACAAATAAAAAATATAAAATAAAAAAAATAATTAAGGGAGCTATATAAAATATAAAAGCTAATTTCAAAGGATTATTAGAATTAAGCTTAATAATAACCATGTTATTTTTTTGAGCATTGCATTCATTTTTTGCTCTAATACGTTTTTTTTTATAATCTACTCCACATAATCCGTGCGCATGGCAATTCTTACAGACCTCACTGCTCTCTTGCAGTTCGACTTCAAGTATACCATCCTTACCATTCAATACTCTGCCACGCAAATTAATCATTTATCATACCTTCCAGGAATATCCTGGTGGCAAAACTCACATTTAGAATTTTTTATATTTATATTGATTACTCCATAACCGCTTCTTTCAATAAGCATTCGTTTACATGCCGCACAATATGTATTTTCTGCCTCATCTGCATATACATTGCCACAATAAACGTTTTTAAGGCCACACTGTAAACCTATTTTCCTAGCTTTAAACAATACATGTTTGCCTGTAGCATCTATATCAATAAGTTTATTAGCCGGAAAAAAAGCAGTTACATGCCAAGGTATATCAATGTCTAAAGAAGAGATAAACTTGGCTATCTGGGTTAGCTGCTGGCTATCATCATTAAGACCCGGTATGATTAGAGTTGTAATTTCTATCCACTTTTTATTAGCCTTTAAGAGCTTTATAGTTTCAAGAACAGGCCTAAGGGCACCATGGCATATTTTTTTATACATCTGCTCATCAAAAAATTTTAAATCTATATTGACTGCGTCGAGCAAGGGCATTATTAGCTCTAATGGTTCTTTATTAATAAAACCGTTTGTAATAAAAACATTTTTTATTTTTCTTTTTTGGGCTAACTTTGCTACATCCATTGCAAATTCATAAAAAATTGTTGGCTCAGTATAGGTATATGCTATGGTTTTAGCTTTGCTGTCCCGGGCTGCTTCTACAACATCTTCAGGACATACCTCACTAATTTCCAGCATTTCGGTTCTATTTTTGATTTGTGAAATATCGGCATTCTGACAGTGCAGACATGCCAAATTACATCCTGGAGTTGCTATTGAATAAGCAGTAGTTCCGGGAAAGAAATGATAAAGTGGTTTTTTTTCTATGGGATCAAGTGAAGCTACAACTATTCTACCATAAGCAAGAGTATAAAGTTTTCCATTTTCGTTATGTCTAACACCACAAAAACCTCGCTTACCCTCCGCAAGTATACAATTATGCGGACACAATAAACATCTAACTTTTTTATTATCAAGTTGTTTGTAAAATAAAGCTTCTTTCATATATTATATTAATCACTAAAAGGAATCGAAATGACTTCTTTCAGAAAATCCCCACCAAACTTAAAGGTATCCACAACTCCATCTACAGCACCTTTTAATTCTTCTCCTGGAGCTCTCCATATTCCAAACAAATGATGTCTCAATTCAGGTTTATCAGATTGACTCATCTCATCAACATAGGCTTTATGAACATTCTGAGGACCGGTTACTAAAACTCCCTTAAAAGGAGAAATTACCATTTTGAATAAATCTTTACCGGCATTAAATATATGATGTCTGACTGAAAGAGCTTCTGCGGGCACATTAAGACAAATCAAATGTGTACAAATTATAAAAAATATTGTCGCAAATTTACCTGTTTTTATCGTGCTCATGGTTTTATCGATATGAAATTAATGGACATACTTTTATTTGATACTTACTACTTTACTATATCCAAAAACTTTTATCAAGCTATTAATAAACTGCGATTTTATGGAGGGAGTTAAAAGAATGGAATCAATTAGTAATTTTTACGATTTCTTTCCATTTTATCTAAGGCTTTTAGAAAAGCAATTACAACATCCGGATCGAACTGTTTGCCAGAATTCTTTTTCAGCTCTTCTTTGGCTTCCTTTACAGTCAATGCCTTTCTGCGATAGGGCCTGGATGAAATCATGGCATGATATGAATCGGCAACAGCCATTATTCTTGCTCCTAGTTTTATCTGTCCCTCTTTATATCCATTAGGATAACCTTTACCGTCAAAGCGTTCATGGTGACTTCTTATATATTCTAAAACACCGTTATCTCCATGCAAAAAGTGCAGGGGCTTTAGAATTTCGACAGCTTTTTCAGGATGTTTTTTGATTTGCGTCCACTCATCACCAGTAAGCTTGCCCTCCTTTAAAAGAATGACGTCACTTACAGCAATCTTACCTAAATCATGCAGCTGAGCAGCCATTCTTATTTGTTCAACATTTTCCTCTGGCAAATTCATCTCTTTAGCAGTCATAACAGCAAAGCGAGCTACTTCATCAGAATGACTTCTTGTGTAATGATCTTTGGCTTCAACCA
This sequence comes from Candidatus Kappaea frigidicola, assembly GCA_030765555.1. Taxonomy (GTDB): domain Bacteria; phylum Omnitrophota; class Gorgyraeia; order JAGLLT01; family JAGLLT01; genus Kappaea; species Kappaea frigidicola. The sequence goes on along the minus strand of JAVCCI010000046.1, from coordinate 25,503 downwards.
TATCAGTTAATGTTAATATTGTAGATAGATAAACTTTTTCTAAATTCTCAGCTAGATGTTTATTGTCAATAGCTACTCCCAGCTCATTACCTACTGATTCAAGCAATCTCATATCTTGAGCTGAAAATTTTCTGAATTCTCTTGCTCCCAACTCAATCACCCCTAAAACCTTATTGCCCGATCTTAAAGGAATACAGACTATGCAATTAACATTTTCCTCTATAATTTGCTTCTTAAAAACACTGTCTTTCTTCTGGGCGTTCTCAATTAAAATTATTTTATTTTTCTCAATAGTTTTACCAGCGAAACTATTGCCCAGAGGATGCTTGCGCATAGCTTCGACAGTGCTTTTAGAAAGACCCCTATGCGCTTTAATCTGAATAGAAGTTCCCTTTTCGTCCATTAAAAAAATTAAACCATTATCCATATGAAGAGTTCTAAACAAACTATCCAGAACAGTATATAGTATCTGATCTAACTTTTTACTTCGACAAACAGTAGAGGTCAAAGTATACAGTGTTGCCAATTCTCTTATATTTTCCAGGTTAGTTTTTCGCTGTCTCCTCATTTCAGATGTTGAGCGCATAATCATACCCAATGCAAAGATACCTGCAAAAAAAGCACAAAGCAAAAATCCATAAGGGGCAACCCAGGGAACATTTCTTAATAGAGGATAATCAAGATTATGCAAACCTATCAGTATAAAGCCTAAAGAAGTTAATTTATTGTAAAGGAGTGATTTATTAACTGTAACATTAAAAAACAAAATACCACACAAAACCAAAGAACTTCCTGTTACCATTTGAACAATTAGAGTTGATAATTGACCATCTTGCAAAAATAGTATATTTATTATTACAAATAATGATAAAACAATACCTATAATTATTCCAAATTTTTTAAATTTCTTTTTATTAATTAGATTACAAATACCAAAATAAAAAAATACGGTAGTAGTAATTAGGAAAATATTTCTAATAATAAGATAGGCGTCAACGGGAAAGCCCCTTGAAACAACATCAACAAAGGCTGTTAAAGCAAAAAATGCCCAGGCAATAGTCCAGTAGAAGAAAATTCGGTTGCGATTTTCATGATAAGTCAAAAAGAGTACTGCAGCAGCTACAGCTTTTACTGCAAAATCTAAAGTCATAGCATTATATAAAAAATAATTAGGTCCACATGCCATCTTATAATTACACCTTAATATTGTATAACTCTTTTGTTATTAGTCAGTTACTGAATTATAACATAAAAATATGCATATTACAAGGGGTGGGTTAAAATCTAAGATAATTTCCTTTTTAACTTATAGTTAATGCTAAAAAGTGCTTTTTTAACTAGACTAAGGTAATCTATAATGAGTTTTCCATTTAGGTGATCAATTTCATGCTGCAAGACACGAGCTAAAAATCCCTCTGTTTCAATCTCTATAAGTTGCCCTCTTTCGTTTTTAGCTTCAACAACCACCTTAGGACTTCGAAAAACAGACACTGTTATTCCTGGCAAGCTCATGCAGCCCTCTTCCATTGATACAAGCTCACCCTCCACACGCTTGATAACCGGATTAATTAGCTTTATAAGCCCGACCTTATCTCGGGCATCAATAACAATGAGTCGTATGTCCAAATTAACCTGTTGAGCTGCTAAACCTACAGTAACCTCATCATTATACATTGTCTCAACCATGCTATCTAGGAGGTCTCTTTGATAGCCTGAAATATCTTTAACTGCTTTGGCTTTTTTTCTTAAAATAGCTGCTGGATATTTTACAATATCATATATTGCCACTTATTCAACCCTTCGCCCTAACAACAACCTTTTCAATCAAAGACTTAATAGAATCTGCCATTTCTTCAATATCATTAACTGTAAAAGGAGTTAATTTTTCAAAATTTACATCTAAAGTATTCTCTGGTTGGAAATTTTGAAGAGCATATTTTTCCGCGCCCTTAATAAATTTAGCAATATCAATTATATCTTGCTTTTCATGAATTGTTGGAACTACTGTTGTTCTAAATTCATAGGGTAATTTACAATTTTTAATATAATTTATGCTTTCCTTTACATTTTCAAACAAAACTTCACTTTTAAGAGATGAAGCTTTTTTGTATTTCTCAAATTCTAAAGCATTTTTTATGTCCATAGCAATATAATCAATAAGTTTTGCATCTACTAATTCTCTAATTTTTTCTGGAGAAGTACCATTGCTGTCTAACTTAATCAATGCTCCTGCTTCTTTGAAAGGTTTTAAAACTTCAACTAAATCATCATACAAGCAAGGCTCTCCCCCGGTTAAACAGATACCATCAAGAAAATTTTTGCGCTCCTTATAAAAATCAAGTATCTCGTTAATTTCTACAGAGGGATGATCGTCAGGGGTTAAAATAAAACTTCTATTATGACAAAATGGACATCTCATATTACAATGAGGCACATATAATGTCGAGACAATCTTTCCGTCCCAATCTAAAAGTGATGATTTTATAAAACCTTTAATTACAGTTTTCATTTATATACCTACTAGCCGACAAACCAGCTATAGCTCCATCAGCACAAGCTAAGACAATTTGTCTATATTCCTTTCTTCTTACATCTCCAGCTGCAAAAACACCTTTTACACTACAAGCCATGCTTTCATCAGTTAAAATAAGTTTATCTTCATCCGTCTTAACTAAAGTCTCGACGAGCTCAGAATTAGGGTTTAATCCTATAAATATAAAAACTCCTTCAAGTTCTATTGTTCTTTTCTCTTGATTTAACTTATTCTTAATTTCTAACTGCTTTACAACTTTATCCCCTTCAATAGATTCAACCGTAGAATCTAGAATTAATTCAATTTTCTTGTTATTTTTAACTTTATCCTCTAAAACTGCAGCTGCTCTAAATCCTTGACGCCTATGTATTAAATAAACCTTTGATGCATATTCACTTAGATATAAGGCCTCTTCTAAAGCTACATCGCCACCTCCAATAACAGCTACTATCTTATTTTTGAATAAAGGCGCATCACAAGTTGCGCAGTAAGAAACTCCCTTAGCTATATAATCACTCTCTCCTGGAACATTCAACTTCTTTGGAAAAGCTCCTGTAGATATAATAATAGCTTGTGCCTGATAGGAATCTTTTTCAGTCTTGATTAAATAACTTGAATCCTGTTGAGTGATCTCGGTGGCTTTAGAAGATATAATACTAACGCCGATCCCCTCTACTTGCTTCCTCATATGCTCAGCTAACTCCATACCCTTTATGCCAGATTCAAAGCCGGGGTAATTTTCAACAATACTAGACCAAGTCAGTTGTCCACCAACAAGATTGGGTTCTAACAAAATAATATCTTTATTAGCTCTTTTTGCATACATAGCTGCTGTAAGGCCAGCTGGACCTGCCCCAACTATTATTATCTCTTTTTTTATTTCTGACATATTAATCTACAACCTGGTTTTTATTATCTACTTTTAAAACTTTTATAGTATGCTTTTGGGCTTCTTCAGGAGTCAAATAAGCACTAGAAATAATAATTACTTCATCCCCAATTTCTCCCAATTTTGCAGCGGGACCATAAAGAGCGATAAGGCCCGACCCTTCTTCTTCTTCAATTACATATGTTTCAAATCTTACCCCATTGTTATAGTTAAGAACTAAAACCATCTCATCGGGTAATATCCCTGATTTTCCAAGAAGAGCTTTATCTATTCCGATGCTTCCTTTATATTCTATATCTTTCTTTTTTATTGTAGCCCTATGAATTTTAGCCATACAAAATTTCTTAAACATTATTTCTTCCCTCTCAATTTAGCGCTCAACATAGAAGCAACTTTTTTTCCTGATAAAAGCATACCTCCAAAAATAGGCCCCATACGTTGGCCGCCAAAAACAGCATTTGCCGCCATGCCAGACACATAAACTCCTGGGTATATTTCTAATGTATTTTTAATGATAGACTTCTCACCTACATCTGCCCACATGGATTTCTCACCCATAACCTTACCGGTTTTTGTTTTTAGCTTAACTCCCTGCTTATTTTCTAATAAATGAGCGATTTCAGCTGGATGGCCAGTCGCATCAATCACATATTTAGCCATCATTGCAATAGGATCTATATGCAACCCCGCCATTTCAACCGAACTCCAATTTAGTACTAATCCACAAACCTTATCTTTTCTGACCATAACGTCTTCTGCGCTCAATAGATTAAATATCGTTAATCCAGCTTTTGTTGCTTTATAGATGAGAGCAGAGACAGCCTCTACTGAACCAGCTACATAATAACCTGGCTTATAAACCTTTGTAGCAATACCCATTTCATCTAAGATAATCTTCGCATCTCTTTGAACAACAATTTCATTAAACATAATCCCGCCACCCCACATGCCACCGCCAACAGATAACTTGCGCTCAAAAAGGGCAACTTTATATTTTTTTTTAGCTAAATAATACCCAGCACATAAACCGGCAGGTCCACCACCAACTATAGCTACATCTATATTGAGATTGTCCAATAACTTTTTTGAATATGTCTCAATTATCGCCTTAGATACTGTAATGTCATCAATCTTCATTGTGATTCCTTTACTTTGTCGAGGTTATATTAGTTTAGCTTCTCAAAGCCAATTCTTTTTAAACCTTGTTGGATATTTTTATTTTTCATAAATGTTTTCCATATAAGACCACTACGATAATTTTCAATGGATAATATAAGAGGTCCCTGATCTATACCAATTACCAGCTCAGCAACATAGCCATTATCCAAGTTAAAGCTATCCCAGAAACCAAAACCACCTTCGTACTCATCTTTCCAAACAAGTCTATGCCCATCAGCATCTTTCAAATCATAATAATATCTTAGGGCTGCTAATGATTCTTCTGGTAAAAAAGGCAAAGCACACCCTGCACCATAAGGAGCCATAGTTCCATCACCCGGATTATCATGCATGTCTCCTTTAGGCATTGCTCCAACCACTAAATATCCATTTTTGGAAGCACAAGCCGTCAGGCCCCAGCTATTATCCGAGAACGTTTTATATTGTTTACTTTTATCCATGCAATAAAGTCTAGCTGTTTTCATAGCTTCTATTGTATTTTCATACCAATCAACAGCTGAACAACCCAAGCCTAGTTTCTTTGGTTGGTCTTTACCAAGTTTACTAAAATCTATCCAACAATGAGCAAACTGATATGTAAATGTACAACCACTCCAACTATAAACAAAATCATTTCCAGGTTCTAAGCCCTTAGTTTTAGGTAAATACTTACCCCAAGATCTTCTCCACCTATAAAAAGAAGTTGGTGAAATACGATAATCTTTATTAGGGGCAGAAATACCTAACAATGAACATATAATAGCTTCATCCGTATAATAATCCCAAGTACTATGATATTGCCCATTACCTTCTATATTATTTTGATCATTAGGTACCCAAGCCATAAAAATCATGTCACGACTTTTATCAACCATTGACTGCCAATCGGCATCCCCTATCATCTTATCAGCTTCCTCTTTTACGCGGCCATGAAAATACTCACCAGCCGTAATAATTCCCATAAAGAGAATGCCTGAATCAATAGTAGAAATTGCTTTCTCATAACCTGTTCTTGATATTTCACCATCATAATCCACATAATGAAAATATAGGCCGAATTTCTTAGGGCCCTCATTAAGAGTTTTTAGAATACTATAAACTCTTTCTTCAATTTCTAGTTCATCCTTATAACCTCTCTCCGCCCCAACAATCATGGCTGATAAGCCAAATCCTATGGAAGCTGTACTAACGATATGAGTATCTGAGCGATCTTTAACAAAGCCTGTATACTGATCGGCTTCATCCCAAAAAAATGCAAATGCTGCTTTCTCTACCATGTCAAGAAATTCATCATCACTTAATTTTTCTACATCAACCCTAATTACCTCTGAAGACTGACTCTCATTTAGCGAAGCATCTAAAGCTGTTATCTGATAATAGTAATGTTTACCTAATGCTACATCATTATCTCTAAAATAATTCTGACCCACAGGATCTAAATTAATTTTTTTATAACCCTTGTTCTTTTTATATGATTTATAAACGTTATATCCAATTACATCATTATCCTTTGCTTGATTCCAGGAAACAAACACTCTATCTTCCCTACCCTCAACCTTTACATCCTCAACTTTCACAGGAACCACATTATCAGCATCAAATGGAATCACAGCTAAATAAGTCATCACAGGAAAACTAAAGCTCTTTTCAGCTTTAATATTGAGTTGTCCGTCTTTAATAAGAGTAATATACTCTTTAACCACGAATTCGCAATCGTGGGATTCTGTGTAAACATCTAGATTATCAAAAACCAATTTATCTTCCACATACACATCAAAAAGACGCTTAGCTTCCCGATTATATTCAGGCTCTGTGAAACAAAGTATAACTCTATAAATTCCGTCAGGAACATCATAAATGTATTCTTTAAAACCTTCTCTCATTGATGCATATATTGGAAATTTATCAACCGCTTCACCTATAATTTCCACACCACCTTTAAACCCATAACCAATAGCTGGATTATATTCTCTATCAGCTACAAAACCACAATTTTTTGAAATATCTACAGCCTCACCGCCACAATTCAATCTCAGAATTAATTCATTGGCCGATTTTTTAATTGGTTTTATATTAAAAGATTTTGAATATTCACTTTCATTGCCAAATACATCAACTGCTTTAAGCCTGTAAACATAAGTTGTATCATTACTCAAACCTTTATCAATATAAGCAGGTATTATGATTAATTGTTTATTCAATTTCTCGAATTTACTTTTGCCTTCTGAGTATACTTCTCGATAAACATCATATCCTGCTATATCGTTATCAGGGCTTTCTTGCCAGATAAAGCCTGCAGCAGAATCATGAGATATTAAATCTTTAATTTCAGGGGCTTGAGGAGGTTGATTATCTTTGGATAAATCTTCTATGTAGATAGCACAAAGCTTAGGCTGATCTACTGAAGCATCCGCTTTAATGACAAGCTGCCCATCTGTAACTCTAGTAACAAAGGATATGATAGCTGCTTCATTCTTTCCATATTTTGAAATTATATCAAAATCTTTTTCAACTATCTTATCCTCAACGTATATATCGAAAACTCTATCTGCTTGACTCTCAAAATGAGTCTCGGCCAAATATAAAGATACCTTATAAACACCCTCTGGCACATCAAATTTATATTCATCAAAACCCCAACGATCTGTTTTGAATAAATCAGGGTCATTTGTTCCATTTATATTGTAGTCAGTTGAACTTTTATTGCCACCCATATATCCACTTTTTAAATTATTTTGATACTCCATATCAGCAGCAAATTTCTTACCATCACTAGTTGTATATGGCATGCCTCCACAATTAATACCTTTTGAAAATCCCCAGGCAGGCTGCAGGGTAAATATCATAACAAAACAAGCTAGCAAAAAGATAAAATTCCATTTGATTTTCATGCTCTCTCCATATAGTTTTTTGGAATTAGTCGCTAAGATCGATTTCCTCAATAATTACTTCTTGATCATCGCTCTCAACCGACACCTCGTGGGGTTTTAAAGTATATGTAAGCTCGCGGTCATCTCTGACTATAAAAGGAAGAAGTTCCATGGCTAAATCAAGAGGTATCCACATATAAACTGGTGCTTTAATTTCTTCAGAGGTACTTATTGTTTCATAACCATCTTTTTTCAACTCAACATTATGTTCCCAATACCACTCAAAGTCAAAATCAACTGGCGTCTCCCCTATATACTTACCGTCAAAATATACCTGTGCTTGTGAGGGATCAGACTTAACAGTAAGCTTCCTGCGAACACACCCAGAAGTTACAAATAAACACCCAATTAATATAAACCATAATATGTATTTTTTAATAAATTTCATTGTTTAGTCTCAAATAGTTATAGTTTTTTATATAGAATATATTATAACTCATCACTTATAGCTAGTCAACGCATCTATTAACACTTTTTAAAGTATTATATTTAGAAGTCCTCCCACAAGCAAAGCCACCAAAACCATTATCAGAGCTGATTTAGCCATATCCTTTAATCCCAATTCTTTTACCAATACCATAAATGTAGCTACACATGGAAAATAGATAGCCAATATAACCGAGGAAATTATAAGTTGTTTATCGCTTAAGTTTAAAGGGCCCAACATGCCCACAGCCACATCTTTTCTCAAAAAACCTATTAGAAGAGCCCCTATAGTCTCTTTGGGCAAGCCCCATAATTTACATATTACAGGAGTAAAAACATTAGCTAAGTAGTCTACAATCCCTAAAAAATAAAGAATATTGACAACTAAGACACCTAAAAGCACATAGGGCAACGCCTCTTTTAAAAAACCCTGAGTGCGCATCCAAACTTTTTTAGCTAAAGATTTAAGCTGTGGAAATCTATATGGAGGGACTTCTATAAGTATTTCAGGGCTATTACCTTTTAAAACTTTATTTAAAATTAAACCTAAAATAACCCAAATCAGAAATAAAGTTAGAAAAACAATAGACAGAGCCATGCCGCCTCTTTGACCCACAAGACCGATTATCACCGCAATTTGGGCCATACAAGGTACAGCAATGGCCATTAACGTAGCTGCAATAAACCTCTCTCTTCTAGTCTCAAGAATTCTCATTGATAATGCTCCGGGCACATTGCACCCTAAGCCCAATATCATTGAAATCACTGAGTACCCATGCAAACCAACCCTATGCATTAAATTATCAACTAAAACTCCTAACCTAGGAAGATAACCTAGGTCTTCCAGTAAACCCAATATAAAATAAAAACTTAAAATATATGGTAAAACTTGCACCAAGGGAACATAAAGTCCCGTTGTTAATAACCCAAAAGAAAGGCCAAAATCAATCTCTCCCTCAAACAAAGAACCAATAACCACCTGATGAATAAAACTCTCAGAGCCCAAGAGATTGCTTAAGTGCATGATTAATGGTTTGTAAAAATTCTCAAATATCGGGTTAAGAACATAATTAATCAGTCCTTCTCCAATAAAACGCACAATCCAAAAACTCATCACAATAACACCCGCAGCTACTGGTAAACCAGTTGCCGGTTTAATGGTTAAGTCTTCTAATCTATCTATTAGTGTATGATGTCGATGACTGAGTCTCTGAGTTTCGGTTACGATATCTCCGATTGTCTTCCAAATATCATCACTATTTTTATGTTTAGAATGTGCCGTCTTAGCCTCTTTTAATCTATCAACTAATTCCTTTATGCCTTCCGCTGTTAGCCCACAAGTGCAAACTACCGGAATTCCTAGCTTTTCCTCTAATTTCTTTACATCAATATCTACACCTTTATGCTTGGTATCATCCCACATATTTAAAGCTATAATCATGGGGACGTCTTTTTCTAATAATTCAATAGTAAGATATAAATTACGCTCGAGATTAGTCGCATCAACTACATTTATAATTAAATCAGAACCCTCAAGCATTTTCCTAGCTACTTCATCAGATTTAGCAGAACCATCTATAGCATATGTGCCAGGGACATCAATTATTTCATATTTAAGCTCATGAGTCTTAAGGTACCCCTTGGTATATTCCACCGTAGTCCCGGCATAATTAGAAATTATAACCTTAGCTCCAGTTAGTCTAGAAAATATAGCACTCTTACCAACATTAGGGTTTCCCATTAAAACTATTTTTTTCATTCTATCTCCACAACTATTTTACTAGCCATACCATGCCCTATAGCAACTGATGATTGATTTACTCTTACAGTAACAGGCCCACGCCAGAAATGTGAACTGACATTAGTTAATTTAGTGCCCACCCTTATACCTAGGCTTTCTAATTTTCTTTGAAATTGCATTCCACCTACAACACTAATTACCCTTGCTACTTCGCCTGCCTTAAGCTGAATTAATTTTTTTTGCTCTGACATTTTTTGCAGTATCCTTTTATTGCCGTCATATGCTCAGTTGGTTTAAAATTAAAAGGTTTACATATCTTATTTTGAAGCCTCATAAGTTCATCATTTCTAAATTCGATAATCTTACCACATGTTGCACAAATAAGATGATCATGATACAAACCTTTAAAAACATTCTCATAGCTAGTTTTGCTTTGACTTCTCATTGTTTCCATAATCAAACCAGCCTCAACCAAAAGAGGTATAGTTCTATACACGGAAGCCCTAGATACACTCTTATCTAATGTGCTAGACTCATCATAAAGCTTATCAGCATTAAAGTGCCCCTTAATCTCCCTTGCAGCTTGCAAGATAACTTTTCTCTGAGGAGTAAGTTTATACTGATGTTCACATAAATATTTTGTAAATCTTTTTTCTGCTTCAGGCATATATCACCTCAATGTAATTGCGACTCAATCTCAATTATATACTAAAAAAAATATATGTCAAGCCTAATATAAAAAAACTACTCCTTCCTATTGATTGCTTTATAATATTCCAAAGTCTCCGTTAAGGCTTTTTCTATAGAATATTGCGGCTTCCAGTGAAGGCTTTGAGCTAAAGAATTATCTACAACATCAATAGACTTATTGTTGCTTATAACTTCATATTCTTGAGCTCCCCCATTTATTTGTTTCATTGTTTCATAAAGCTCATTTAGCTTGATAAGCTTAGAACTACTGATATTAATAATTTTGTTTTTCCAATTATCTTTAAGTGACATTATGAGGGCATTGACTACATCCAATACATAAATAAAATCATACTCGGACTCAGGGCTTTCATAAAGTTTTATTTTTTGATTAGTTGCTATGCCTTTAGATAAATCATAGATAGGATTTCTAAGCATACGAGGCCCAAAAATACGAGAAAATCTGAAAATAACACAGTTTACATTAGAATAAGTGTTGTATAGCTGACAGTATTTCTCAGCCATAAATTTAGATGTACCGTAAAACTTATTAGTAAAAGTCGCCTGCTCTTCTCTTTTGGGCTTATCTGAATCCGGATAAACAGAAGCGCTCGAAGAAAATACGAAAAGACTTTTTGCTTCCTTAGCAAGTTCCAACATATTGATAACACCTAAAACATTAACCCTAATCGATAAAGGCGGATTTTCCTTACAAAGCCTTTCAGATGATATAGCAGCCAAATGATAAACAACCTCTGGCTTTTCATCTAAATCAGCTACCTTTAACTCATTAACTACATCAGCCTCTTTAAAAACATAGTTAGAATTTTTTGATAGCTCTTCTATGTTATCATTAATCTTACTATCAAGCCCTAGAACTTTATGCCCTTCATCCAAAAGGCGTTTAGCTAGATGATAACCTACGAATGATCCAGCTCCTGTAATTAATACGTTCATTTTCCTGCTTTCTCTAAAAGGGCTTTGGCAAAAAGTGGAATCATAATTTCCAAGTGGCCTATAATATTATATCCTTTACCGCCTGATTGCGTAGGTCTTTTAACTACATTTTCAGTCGGCCTATAATGCATAATCATATCAAAATTACAGGCTGTAAAATCTTTAACACCATATATATTTCTGGTAATGGAAAGTGCTTTTAAGAAAACTTCGGGTAAAATTACAGCTGAGGCAATATTTATAATAACTCCCCCACCAGATATTTCCCTTACACAACTGGCAAACTTCCTGAAATCCAAATGTGATGTCTTACCTAAAGCTTCTCCGCTTACCTTCGGATGCATATGAATAGTATCGGTGCCTATAGCCACATGAATAGTGACAGGTATATCAAGCTCATAAGCATTGGCCAAAAGGCTATATTCTTTAAAAGGCAGGTTTTCTTCAATCATCTTCTTTCCGATGGCTTCACCCATACCCATATTTTCTTTAGCCCCAGCAATTATGGCTTCATTTAAAAAATCACCTGTCTCTTCAGCCATCCCAAAGCTACCATCTTTAATAGAAACAGCAACATCTTCTGAAGTTTCTCCAATTAAAGCAACTTCTGTATCATGAATAGCTCCTGCTCCCTGCATGGCAATAGATGAGATAAAACCCTCTTTCATCAACTTAATTAATATAGAGGATAAACCCACTTTAATAACCGCATCCCCACAAGCAAAAATAATAGGTTTATTATTCTTTTTAGCCTTAATGACAGCATCAACAAATTCCTTTAAATCTTTGGCTTTTAAAATATCAGGCAGGCCTTCAAAAAAAGTCATGAAATCTCCAGAGAGTTTCTCCGGATCCATAAAATCTTTGACTTTCGCTTTATGCTGCCTATTCTTAATAGATATAGTCTTAATTTTGCTTAAATCTACTGGCTCAATATTCCTCTTCACAACTCTCTCCTTAAATGTTTGTCTATAATTAATAGTTTAAATTGTAACACTACCTGTCGCTTATGTCAAAATTAATTAAGTTTTTTTCAATTTTTGACACTTAGGACAATACCAGGTGCTTCTGCCACCTTGCTTTATGCGCTGAATATTTGCTTTACAAACCAGACAAGCATGGTCATCCTTCTGATAAATCTTGTGCCTTTTTTGAAACAAACCGATAGAATTATCAGGCAAAATATAATCTCCAATTGAAGAACCTCCTAGCTTTATAGCTAGCTTAAGAACTTCCTGGAGAGCAGTATAAAGTTTACTTATTTGATTATCACTTAAATCAGAAGATTTGGACTCGGGATGAATACCCGCTATAAATAAAGCTTCATTGGCATAAATATTACCAATACCGGCATATAGCTTTTGATCCAAAAGTAAACTTTTTATAATTCTATGCTTGTTCTTTAATGTCCGTTTAAATTCTAAGAGTTTTACATCTAAAATATCAGGACCAATGCGCTTTTGGAGATATTTTTGTAATTCATTGCTCTTTAAAGTCAATAAATATCCGAATTGCCTTACATCCTTAAAACGCAAATCAAAATCGTTATTTTTGAAGGAGATTATTACGTGGGTATGTTTAATTATCTCGGCTTCATGGGATACATATAATATCTGCCCCGACATCTTTAAATGTATTATCAGATAATAACCATTTGAAAGGACAAAGATAAAGTATTTACCCTGCCTTTTAATATCTGTTATTGAGGTTTTCTTCAGATGCTTGATAAACAGCTTTTTATCTTCTTGAACAATCTTATCAAGCTTAATACTAACTGCAGATATTTCATTATTTAAGATATGCTTCTTAAGAAAGCGTCTGATTGTTTCAACTTCGGGAAGTTCTGGCATGAGTTAATAATAACCTAATTTATATAAAAAAACACGCTCGGGTCATCCTAAAAGCGAATCTTCTAGGTCGGTATCTCAGGTAGTGCGCTCTTTTTATGGGGGAAAGCCCCTAATCTTGCACTTTAGAACCTGAGTACCTTCAGGCTCGGGCGTGTTTTAACTCTATGAGTAGTATATCACAATTAACGCCCGTTTTCAATAGCAGCCTAGGGCCTATTCATCTTATTTATCACTAAACCACTATAAAGCTTAGGATAAAAATAAGTAGATTTTCTTGGAAGGCGCTCACTATTAAGAGCTGCTTTAACAATTTCATCCGCAGTAATAGCGGCCAAGAAAAAACCTACTCTATTTTTCTTTAAATCAACATCTTTAATAACGGTATCAGGATTTTTAAGATAATACACATCATCTTCAAAGTCAGCTTTAAGAATTTTATTAATAATTAAATTGTGGAGCAAACTCACGTTAAGCTTATCTACATTAGTGGCTTTCTTTTTAGCCGCTACTTGAACAACAGTTTTTTTATCTTTAAGTTTTAAAATATAAAATTTATTTGCAAAGTACATTCCGAAGATATAATTTCCGGTTTTAGCTGATAGCACTTCTTTTAGCATAGTCTTTTTCGCACTAATAAGCTCTACATTAAAATACTTTTCTAAATTAACGATAAGACTCTTTAAAACATCCTTAGATATATTTCTTACAGAACGATGAATTGGATATATTTTAAGTCCTTTACCATTAAGATTTGTAAAATACATTAAAGTTGCCTGAGCAGATATCCCCTCGGCCTTTTTTCCCATTTGTTTAATATGTTTCTTATAATTGAGGGCTGTTTCATACCTGTGATGTCCATCGGCTATAAAAAGCTTTTTATTTTCTAGTGTTTTTTGTATAGAGCTTATTAATTTTTTATCAGAAATGCGATAAACCGCATGCATTGCATTATCACTATCTTTTACTTCTATGTCCGCTTTGCCTTTTAATGCTTTTTTTAAAATATTATCAACTTTATTGTTCTTGTCTGAGAAAAGTGAAAACACTGGACTATAATTAGAAGAAGTAGCTTTTATCAATTCAAATCTATCGGCTTTTGGTTTTGATAAAGTCCACTCATGAGGATAGATATTTTTATTTTTAAATTCCTGCAAGACAAAATGTCCAATAAATCCTAATCGCTTAACTCTTTTTTTTGTTTGAGGTTCGGTAAATTCTTGTAAATATACATAAAAAGTGGGTTGATTATCTCTTATAAGTACGTCTTTAGCCATCCATTTCTCTATACAACCAGCTGCTCGACTATAGCGGTTACTTTTTTTATTATCACTCTTATACATTTTACCCAATATAAGACGAATGACATTATAGTCACTTTTTTTATATAAGCCGTCTCTTTGCTTAGGAGAAATAACATCATAGGGTGGTGCCGTAACTAGACCAAAATCCTTGATTTTATCTTTATTATATAATACGCCTTTAAAGCCCTTAACTTTTATCATGCTTAGCCTTTCTTAAATAAATCAACGTTCCCACCGTTACCCCAATAATATCAGCCAAAAAATCGTAAACACTTGATTGTCTACCTGGCACAAATGACTGATAGAATTCATCACTCATTGCAATTATAAAACCAAATGCAATGATAATCCAGAAAATAATACTTTTTTTTAATAGGGTAGTTTTCAAAAAAGACCTTGATAAAACGAGGGCTAAGCCGAAGTATTCAATGAAATGCAGCAATTTATCAATATTATAATTTTTGAGTTCAGAGACGTGAGGTGTTCGTATAGATGAAAGTCCAAAAATAACCAACGCGTAGAGAACTGGCCATGACCAATATTTTAAAATATTTTGTTTAGTATTTTTCAAGGTTAACTTTTTTTATTTGTTGGGCATGCTTTAGAATTATTGCAAGTGGTGCAGGAATTTTTCTCAGCATTAGCCTTAGCTTTATAGTCAGCTTTTCTGTTATCCGTCGCATAAAAACCTGAGCCCTTAAAAATGATACCAGCTCCACTACCAATTAAACGCCTAAGACTGCCTCGACATTTTTTACATTTTTTTAATGGTTCAGCTGTCATACTTTGAAATACTTCAAAACAATCACCGCATTTTTTACATTCATATTCATAAGTTGGCATACTATCCTCCTAATGCTCTTTTAACTTTTTCTAAAAAAGACTTAGTTAGAGGCCCTGAATCTTCTTTGCTTTCAGCCGCAAATTCTTCTAATAGGGTTCTTTGTTTCTTTGAAAGTTTGTCAGGAACTTCTATTATAATTACTACTAACTGATCACCTCTGCCATACCCTCTAAGGCTCGGCAATCCTTTGCCTCTCAAACGAAACACTTTACCATATTGAGTGCCCGCAGGAACTTTCATTTTAACTTTACCCTCAAGAATAGGTACACTTATCTGCGCACCTAAGGATGCTTGAGTAAAAGCTATGGGAACCTCAACTACAATGTCATTACCATGTCTTTTAAATATGTCATGAGGCTCAACATTAATAAGCACATAAAGGTCTCCATAAGGCCCGCCCTTTGCGCCGGCATTACCTTCATTAGATATTCTAAGTCTGACTCCAGTCTCTACTCCTTTAGGAACTTGTACATTTATCTTTTTAGTTGCCGTTTTAACACCTTTTCCGCGGCAAGCTTCACAAGTCTCTTTTATAATTTCGCCTTCACCCTGGCATCTTTCACAAACTCGAGCCACATTAAAAAATCCTTGGGCAAAGCTTATTCTACCCGTACCATGGCAAGCTGCACACTTTTCCTTTTTAGAACCAGATTTAGCTCCTGAGCCATGACATTTCTTACAGGTTTCTTCATGGGAGATGTTAAGCTCTTTTTCACAGCCGGTTGATACCTCTTCTAAGGTAATATTAAGATCATATTGAAGGCTACTTCCTTTTTGAGGCCCGTTGCCACCACGACGCCTGGAGGATCCTCCCATATTCATACCAAAGCTCTCAAAGATACCACCTAAGTCGCCAAAACTACCAAATATATCTTCTAAATCGTCCTGATGCGTAAAATTCTGCCAACCAAACCCACCACTACCAAAATCTGACTTTACACCCTCATGACCAAATTGATCATAGCGAGCTCTCTTTTGAGAATCACTTAAAACTTCATAAGCTTCAGATATCTCTTTAAATTTCTCCTCAGCTTCTTTTTCTTTTCCAATATTCTTGTCGGGATGATGTTTGAAAGCCAATTTTTTGTAAGCTTTTTTTATCTCATCCCCAGAAGAGCTTTTCGTAATTCCCAAAACATCATAATAATCTTTTTTAGCCATAACAAAAACCTAAAAACCCTAAGCACGAAATACTAAATACTAAATAATATCAAAACACACATGACAAAAGTCCAAAACTTTAAAGATTTTATTTAGAACATTTGAACTTTGAATTTTGAATTTGTTTAGAATTTAGGGTTTATCCTTACCTTTCTTTTCATCTTCAACTTTAAAATCAGCATCAACAACGTCATCTTCTTTTTTAGTTTCTTGCTGTGGATCTTTCTCACCACCATCAGGTTGCGCCTTCTGCTGTTGCTCTTGTTGCTTAGCTTGAGCATCTTTATAAATAGCCTCAGCTAATTTATGCGTTGCCTTGGTTAAATCTTCCATAGCTGTCTTTATTTTTTCTGCATCAGTTTCAGTTTCAAGCAGCTTTTTAAATTCATCCAATTTTGCCTGAATATTCTCTTTCTCTTTGGCATCTATTTTATCACCGTAATCTTTTAGAGATTTTTCAGTTGCATAAACTAAATTATCAGCCTGATTTTTGACTTCAATACTTTCTTTTTTCTTTTTATCGTCATCAGCATGGCTTTGTGCTTCTTTAACCATTCTTTCTATTTCTTCATCAGTTAGCTTCTTAGGAGCTGTAATACTTACTGACTGCTCTTTACCTGTACCTAAATCTTTGGCATTTACATGGACAATGCCATTCCTATCAATATCAAAAGTTACATCTATCTGAGGCATACCTCGAGGAGCTGGCGGAATTCCAACCAAATCAAACCTGCCTAATTCTATATTGTCATTCGCCATACTTCTCTCACCTTGCAATACTCTAATAGTAACTGAAGGTTGGTTATCCTGAGCAGTTGAGAAAATCTGATTTTTTTTCGTAGGAATTGTGGTATTTTTCTCAATTAATTTAGTAAATACCCCTCCAAGAGTTTCAATGCCAAGCGACAAAGGAGTCACATCTAAAAGAAGAACGTCTTTAGCATCACTATCGCCTGAGAGGATACCAGCCTGGATAGCTGCGCCAATAGCCACAACTTCATCTGGATTAACACCTTTATGGGGTTCTTTGCCAAATAATTCCTTCACCAACTCCTGAACTTTTGGCATTCTGGTCTGACCACCAACCAAAACAATTTCACTGATGTCGCTAGTATTCAATCCCGCATCAGCTAGAGCTGTTTTACACGGCCCGGCAGTTCTTTGAACCAAGTCATCAACCAATTGTTCAAGCTTAGCTCTAGTAATCTCTTTGACTAAATGCTTCGGACCAGAAGCATCAGCCGTAACAAAAGGCAAATTGATTTCTGTTTTCACATTTGAAGACAACTCACATTTAGCTTTCTCAGCTGCTTCTTTTAGTCTTTGCAAAGCCATTTTATCATTTCTTAAATCAATTCCTGATTCACTCTTAAATTCATCAGCTAACCAATCAACTATTCTCTGATCAAAGTTATCTCCACCTAAATGAGTATCGCCATTAGTCGCTTTAACCTCAATAGTCCACTGATCCTTTTCGCTCTCTTCAACTTCAAGAATAGAAATATCAAAGGTACCACCACCTAAATCATAAATGGCAATCTTTTCATTCTTTTTATTTTGCAAGCCATATACTAAACTAGCTGCAGTTGGTTCATTAATAATTCGCAGTACATTAAGACCAGCAATTTTACCTGCATCTTCTGTCGCTTGACGCTGTGAACTGTTAAAATAAGCAGGAATAGTAATAACCGCGTCAGTCACTTTTTCACCTAAATAACTTTCAGCTGTTTCTTTCAGTTTTTGTAAAATCATAGCTGAAATTTCAGGAGGTGTATACGTTTTACCACCTGACTTAATAATGATACTTTCATTGGCTCCCCCTTCAACAGAATAAGGAACCAATTTTTCTTCTTCTTTTACTTCATTATGAGATCTACCCATAAAACGTTTAATTGAAAAAATGGTATTTTCAGGATTAGTCACGGCCTGTCTTTTAGCAGGCTGCCCGACTAATCTTTGCCCATCCTTTGTAAAAGCAACAATACTGGGAGTTGTTCTAGCTCCCTCAGCATTTGCTATAACTTTAGGCTCTCCACCCTCCATTACAGCTACACATGAATTAGTAGTACCTAAATCAATTCCAATTGCCTTTGCCATCTTCTTACCTCCGTTTTAATGATTAATAATTATCTTTTAGTTTTTTTCTTTTTTGTTCTTTGTTATTAGCTCTTCGCCATTTGCCCTTTGCTTTTTTACTTATAACTTGTTCTTGCTTTTTTTGTTTTTGGTTGTTTCTTGTAACTTATGACGTGTGACTTGTGTCTTTTTTTATCCGCTCTACGCTATTTTTTCAATTCTTAATTCTTAAAGCTCACCATCAGTTTGTCAACGGTGAGCGTCTTAATCCCTGTCCGCCTCTGGCGGGCTTAATCCTTTTTTTTAGCTACTTTTACTATTGCTGGTCTTAGTAAGCGTCCAGCCAATAAATAACCTCTCTGAAGCTCCTCTGTAACAACGCCATCTTCAAATTCGTCAGTTTCCTCGTGAGCTACAGCTTCCTCTAAATGAGGATCAAATTTCTTACCGACAGCATCAATCACTTCCAAGCCAAATTCTTTAAGCGCATCCTCCAACTGCTTCTCTATAAGCTTGATTCCGGTTGCAATGTCCTCAACTTTGTGTTTATCATCCATAGAGTTAACTGCTAAACGAAAATTATCAATAATTGGAAGAAGCTTAGTGATTAAAGCATCATTAGCAAACTTAATAAAGTCTTCTTTTTCCTTTTCTAATCTCTTTCTGGCATTTTCAAAATCAGCTTTTGCGTGCAAAACTTCATTAAGTTTGGACTCTGCAGCTTCCGCTCTATTTTTTAATTCCTTGATTTCAACTACCTCAAGATTATTATCTACATTAATTTCATCATTTAAATGAGGTTCTTTTTGTTTTTTCTTTTTCATTCATCTCTCTCGTCTCTTGAAAAATCGTTCAGGGTTTCAGTCATCATTTCTGCCATATATTCAACCAAAGGTAACATCCTGGAATAGGCCATTCGCGTAGGACCCAACAAACCAAACATTCCTACTGTTTTATCTTTGATTTTATAACCAGCTGTAACAAGACTGCAATTCTGAAAACCTTTACATCTGTTCTCCTTGCCTATAGTAACTTTTGCATTATTAAAGTCTGGCTCAAATGAATCTTTTAAAATTTCTGCCAAACGCTCCTTACTTTCAAAAACATCTAAAACATCCTTTAGATATTCTAAATTGAAAAATTCTGGTTGATTCATAATATTATTAATGCCGTCTTGATGAATATCGTAATCTCTTTCAAAAAGCTCGTCTGCTTCTAAAGCATCAAATATCCTACAAGCTTCATGAGCCAATTGCAAATAAACAAGATTGTGCTCATTAAGTAATGTGTAAAGCTTAGTTTTAATATCAACTAAAGGTGTATTTTTTAGATTTTCATTCAAAAAGTTTGATATTCTTTTAAGCTCGCCCGTTGATATGGACTCATTGAAATTAACTATATAGTTTCGCACAATGCCCGAATCGGTGATCAAGACAACTAGCACTTGCATAAGACTTAGATTAATTAGCTCAATATGCTTTAAAACGCTATCACTTAAATTAAAAAAGAAATTAATAGCAGCTTCATTGCTGATTTCTGCTAGTATTTCAGATGTTTTATCGATAATTTCCTGGGTTTTATGCGCAGAACTTAAACAAGCAAGCTTCAACTCATTCTTTTCCTCATCTCTAATATTTTGCTTTTTCATTAGAGTATCAATATAGAATCTGTAACCTTTATCGGTCGGAATTCGACCGCTAGAAGTATGAGGCTGCTCTATATAGCCTAATTCTTCTAATTCAACTAAAATATTTCTTATAGTCGCAGAACTTACCGAAAGATCAAACTCATCCTTAATAAGACTTGAACTAACCGGTCGAGCCGTATTAATATATAGACTTGTTAAAGACTCTAAAATACTGCTTTTTCTTTCATTTGAAGCACTTACGTTCATTTTTAATCCTCATATATACAAAAATTAGCACTCTTTAGGTAAGAGTGCTAATAATGATATCATATTGACCACTTTTGTCAAGTATTTTTTGCTAAATTTATAACATTAGTTTAATTTTGCTTTTACTAAGAAGATTCTCGAACAATAAGTTCAGGCTTAAAGAAAGTTACCCCTTTTGCCTTTTTGTTATCTATTTGCTTGATAACATTCAAAGTTGCTTCTTTGGCCATCTGGCCAATAGGTTGCCTTATTGTAGTTAAGGCTGGACTCACTGCTTGAGTTAAGGGTATATCATCAAAACCTACTAACGCTATATCATCAGGTATTTCTATTTTGGCCTTTTTTAATGTTTTCATGACCACTAGTGCCATATTATCAGTAGCTGTAAAAATTGCATCGGGCCGCTCTTTTAATTTTAAAAGTTCTCTTGTAGCTTTCTCTTCAAAACCAGAATCACGTGTTCCGTAATTATATTTCACATAATCGATATTCAGTTTCATTTTCTCTTCTTTTAAGGCTTTTTTATATCCTTCAAATCTATCCTCAGCATCTACCCAGCCTTTATGTCCATGAAGATAAGCAATTCTTTTTCTACCTTTTTTAATTAAATGCTTAGTTGCTAGATAACCACCTCGAACATTATCACAGTCAAATGAACATATATTATCTAATCGCGAACAAACAATTGCCAGTGGAATTTTTTCTTTAACTAAACATTTTATACCGGCATGCTTCTTACGGTCAACTCCAGGCAATATAAATCCGCCAACCTGCTTACTCATATAAAGACTATAGCATTCTTTATAATCTAATTCATCCTGCATAAAAAGCATCAAATAAAAATCTTTTTTTCTAGTAACTTCACTAACGCCCTCAATAATCTGCTGAACATATGATTCAAAGATAACCGAAGCCTTACCAGTAAATATTAGACCAATAACATTGACTTTGCCTGAATGCAATCTATTGGCATTAGCGTTAGGATAATAGGGATTATCTTTAAGATATTGCAGGATTTTTTTTCTAGTCTCCTCAGAAACATCCTTGCTACCATTAAGAACTCTAGAGATAGTAAATCTAGAAATATTTAATTCTTTGCCTATTTCTTTTAAAGTTTTAGACATGCTTACACCTCACACTATAATTATATACAAAAAATGCATCATTATCTACATATTTATAAAATTAAATATATGATACTTATGCTATTTCAAGTTAATTTTTAATTTGAGATTTAAAAAACCTTAACGGAATGTCTTTGTGATTTGTAGAAGTAAAGAATGATACCAATTCCCATAATATACAATATTATATTTGAAGCTTCGGGAACATTAGCATATGCTTCTCCCGTAATTGCATGAATTCTATTATATTGCTCAATGTCACCATAGAGAATATAACCATACCCTTCATCCCCCCAACTACTGCCCCAGCTATTCTTTACTATCCAATAACCACCAGCTGCTAACGTTGCAACATCTCTGTAACCAACAACAACCACCCCATGATTGGCTCCATTAATCTTGCCATCAGGCAAAATATCATACTCTACTGGCATCATTAAATTAGCTCGTACTCCCACTGGAGAATACCAATCCGTATAAGCATTCATACCGGTTACTAGGGGGCCATAACTTTTAAGATTATTTTTTATATTTTCAGTTGTGGCTATTATCCACGTGTTATATGCAAATATTTTATATGATCTTTCTTGCCAACCAGCTTGAAGCGGCCACTTAGGTGAACTATTTAAAGCCGTGTAAGGCAGTTCTGATTCAGTTACAAGTCCATTATCTTTAAAAAAACTTATTGCCCCAAACTCATAACCACCGTCAATATCACCGTTGGTACCATCACAGACTAAATGCTGCTCTGATAAATCTATATCAAGATCAGGATTATTATATGAAATATTTAATTTAGCTTCAAAAGCACCGACGGCACAAAATGCCCAACAAGTTCCTGCGCTACCTTGGCTTTTAACAGGAGACATATAATCTCCACCCGCAAAATTACGCCAGTCAAAACTTTCAGCCGACACATCAAAAGGTGTCGACAAAAAAAGAAAAATAAAAAAACCAGCGAGAACTGCTTTTAAGAATAATCTCTTCATATTATCAATCATCTCCATTAATATATACATTTTACCACAACACAAAGAGATATCAATACTATTTTTTTGTTTTTAAATAGCATAATATTGTTGAGGTATGACAACGGATAATTAGTCTTCTAACTTAGAAGCTAAAATGGTAGGTACTTCCGCTTCAATATAAACACCTTTCAAGCCATATTTCTCCTTAAACACTCTACCCTGCCTACGGATAGTAGAAATAAGTCTCATTTGGCTATGCGGAATTAGTTTTTTAATTAGTGTTCGAGAAGACGAAAGATTATCCTGAATTAAATTTGATAAATCTTGAAGATTTATTTTTTTGAGGGCACTTATAGCTACAGAATTCTTATACCTTCTAAGCTGACTCTGTAAATTTCCATCTTTTTCTATTTTGTCAATTTTATTTAAGGCTGTAATAATTGGTTTATCCAAAGCTTTTAATTCACCTAAAACATTATATACTGATTTTTTTAATTCATCCGCTTTAGGGTTACTTATATCTAAAACATGAATTAGAATATCAGCTTCTACTACCTCTTCCAATGTAGCTTTAAATGATTCTATTAACTGATGTGGTAAGTCATGCAAAAATCCAACCGTGTCAGATAAAAGTACTTTTTGATTGTTGGGCAACTGCAAAAAATTCACCTTAGGATCAAGCGTGCTAAATAGACGATTTTCTGCTAACTGCAAGGAATCAGTCATACTATTTAATAAGGTCGACTTACCTGAATTTGTATAACCGACTAAAGCCACCACGGGCATCCCTTTACGCTTCCTTCTTTCTCTTCTATTGGCTCGGCGTTTATCAACTTTTTTAAGGTCTTTTTTAAGAGATGCTATCTTTTTCTGAATACGCCGCCTATCCACTTCCAATTTTTGTTCGCCCGGACCCCTCGTTCCAATACCACCTCCCAACCTGGATAACGCTTGTCCTTTTCCTGCTAATCTTGGTAAAAGGTACTGCAATTGAGCCAGTTCTACCTGAATTTTTCCCTCTGTACTCTTAGCTCGCATGGCAAATATATCTAATATAAGTTGAGTTCTATCGATAACCCTACATGAAATCTTTTTTTCCAAATTAGCAACTTGAGCATGCGAAAGACTCTCATTAAAAATGACTACGTCAGCCCCTAGTTCATCAACTGCAGCAGCCACATCCCCAACCTTGCCCTTACCAACAAAATATGCGCCATCTGGGGCAGCCCTTTTTGCGGTTATTTCACCTACAACTTCAGCTCCGCAAGAAAAAGTTAAAACTTTTAATTCCTGCATCAAGCTTTCAGCATCCCAATTATTAGAAACTTTTGCATCCAAGACTACTAATATAGCTTTTTCTTTAGAGTTTACTTTTAACATCTTTGTATATTTTTTCTGCTTTTTTTTCTGCTGTATCACTACTTGAAACGTTGATCCATTTTATCCTATTCTCTTTATTAAACCAGGTCATCTGCTTTTTTGCATAACGCCTAGTATTTCTCTTAATAAGCCTTTTAGCTTCCACTAAATCATGTACATCTTTAAAATAATTAAATAATTCTTTACACCCTAAAGCTCCGAGCGCACTTTTACTCAATGTATATTTCTCAGAAAGATTCCTGATTTCCTCAATAAGTCCTTTTTTAAACATTTCATCAACACGTTCATTAATTTTTTCATAAAGCAACTTTCTTTCTATTTGAAATCCATAAAGATAGACATTGTACTCAGTCCATATTCCCTGCCTCTTTTTTTGGGCATTAGTTATTGGCTCGTTTAAAGTATAATAGACTTCCAGTGCTCTTATAATACGTCTTCTGTCATTTAAATGTATGACTTTGGATGCTTTCGGGTCTAATTTAACAAGGCGACGATATAATATTTCCAAACCTTTTTCATCAGCTTCATTATTTAATTTTTCTCTTACCTCAAAAGAAATTTTGTTATCATCAAATATTCCATCTAAAAGAATTTGCATATACATACCGCTACCACCAACTAATAGAGGGATGTCTTCTTCTTTATGTATCTTTTGAATAAGCTTTATAACTTTCTCTCTAAATTTGGCTACATTATATTCTTGATTAGGTTCAATTATATCAATAAGGTGATGTTTTACGCCCTGCATTTCATTCTTAGTAATTTTTGCTGTAACAATATCCATATGCTTATAAACCTGCATAGAATCACAAGAAATAATCTGGGCATTAATTTTTTTTGCTAGGATTACAGCTGTAGCTGACTTGCCACTCGCGGTAGGACCTACTAAAAATATAATTTTTTTCTTTGGCACTTTCTTCTAACTTAATTTGTCAAACAGTAAAAACTAAGACGCTAACGTTGTTAGCTCTAAGAATTAAGACGCTCATTTTATTCGCTCTAAGGATTAAGCTTATTCTGTAAACCATAAAGCATTTTTCCCACTTCATCACACATACTACTTACTTTATTAGTTACAGCTTCATCCAGATAATTTAAATCATTACTTAATATAATATGATATTTCGTTTCCTCCAGAGAAGCATCAGCTATATTTAAAAAATGAGAATAATCTCGTTTGCTTTTTCTTTTAAACCCTTCAACAATGTTAGCAGGAACAGAACTCGCTGAACGCCTTAGTTGAGAAGTAAGGCCAAATTTTTCTTCGTTTGGAAAATTTCTTGTAATCTTATATATCTCCAACACTAACATATGCGCTTTCTGCCAAACTTTTAGATCTTTAAAGGTCTTCATATATTTTCTTAATCCTATATTTCACTTGATTTTGCTTTTTACTTAATCCTTTAAGCTCACTAACAATTCGTCAATCGCAAGCGTCTTAATCCTTAATCCTGTCTTCATGGATAAATCTTGGTGGGCAATGCGTCTTGTTTTAAATTTTGCTCATACTGTTTAGCTTCTTGCAATTCACTAAATTTACCAACTCTTACTCTATAAAAAGTATCAGTATTATCATTT
>JAVCCI010000009.1 GCA_030765555.1 Candidatus Kappaea frigidicola | reverse complement strand
TGGGCCGCCTCCATCATGTCTTTTAGATGGCAAGCGCCATCTAGGAGGCTAAAGAGAGTATGATTGTGTAGATGAACAAAATTTGAATGTTCCATAATATTTATGGTTCTTTCTTATTTAAGTTTAAATCGCCAATTTAAATCACTAATAACCAAGATGCAAGATACAGATCATTGCCAATAATAAAGATACAAGTTACAAGATGCAAGATATACCCTGGTGGGCACAGGCAAACAACTACCAATAATCAAACATTAACCTCTACTTTAGTTTGGTTATTCGAATTTGGTCATTGGTTATTATTTGGTTATTGTATCTTGGTTATTGATATTTTATATGCTATCCGCTATTTTTTCAATCCTGCTTCTGTTTTAATTCTTTTTTAGTTGTTAAGCGTTTATATAAATCATCTAGCGCTTGAGGAATAACTTTAGTGTTGCCAATAATGGGTATGAAGTTGGTGTCTCCCTGCCATCTAGGGACAATGTGGATATGTAGGTGGTCTGCGTAGCCTGCGCCGGCAACTTCACCGAGATTAAATCCGCAGTTAAAAGCAGCTGGTTTCAATATTTTTTTAAGATTCTTTATTAGTTCTTGAGTTAGCTCCATTATTTCTACAAGCTCGTCCTTTTTTAGCTTATCTAAATCACTTATATGTCTATAAGGGGCTACCATTATATGTCCGTTATTATAAGGATAAATATTTAAAATTGCGAAGCAGTATTTCCCTCTTTTAACTATATAATTGGCTTTATCTTTATTTTCTTTAGGTTTATTGCAGAAAATACAACCTTTATCTTTTTTTGATTTTACATATTTAGAACGCCAGGGAGCCCAGAGTCTATCCATAAATTTCTCCTAACTAAAATTTATCATGTAAAAGAAAGCAATTGAAGTAACGATTATTATCAGCATAAAAAAGACATCCCAGCCAATTTTCAAAATTGATTTTTTACTCCGATAAATTAATCCGCTAATAATAATAGCTGTCATTATCATGCATAAAGTTATGGTAAAGATGTGTGAAATATTTAAGTCAGCCATTATTTGATTGCTTCTATAGAATACATCAGTTATTGGAATAATCGCTGTATCAAAGAAGTTGCTTCCTAGTACATTTCCTATAGCCATATCTATTGAACCATGCTTAACTGCTGACCAAGAAACAATTAACTCAGGTAGCGAGGTTGCTACAGCAAGAAAAACTAATCCAACAAAACTGTCATTTAAGCTTGTCCGGTTAACTATTTCTCCGCCTAATTCTGCCAATTTAAAACCAGAAGCAACTACTAAGATAGCTGCAATAATAAATTTAATCCATAGCGATCCCAATCCATTAGAATTATTAGGTTCTTTGGTTATCTCTTCACATCCATGCTTAACTAAAAGTTTTACACAGAAAATATAAATAGCAATTATTGCAATGCTATCAAGACCTATATTAAAAAAGCCTAAGTTTATGCCGGCTATTTTTCTTAATAATAGCGAAATAGAGACTATTCCAAGGACCACTATAGTTAAACTGGCAGTTAGGATGTGTTTTTTGCTGGCAATAGATAATATGCCACCCTTACCTTGTATGATATCTAGGACAACGATAATCATTAAGTTTATAAATATAGACCCTATAGCATCGGATGCTGCCATGTTTGGAAAATTAACCACAGTAACAGAACCAATACTGGTAAATATCTCAGGCATTGAGGTTATGATAGCCAGAAATATAACTCCAAAAAGACCTTCTGGAAAAGCTGATTTTTTTGATATTTTATTAGCATAATCAGATAATCGCCAACCAGCTATAATAATAAGCAGAAAAAAGAAAGCAAACTTCAGGCCTATTAAATACATTTTTTATTCTTCCAGTTTTATGATATTTGTTTTTATTGTCGAATTTAGATAGATTAATCCCACGGATTTGTAAGGAGCAAAAATAGTATCAGTAGCGCTTCCGGGATTAAAAAAAACTGTTTTTTTATAAGTTTCGCACATAGGAATATGAGTATGTCCATAAATCAAGATATCTAATTTATCAGTTGCAAAATTATTTTTTAATATTTCCTCTTTTTTTCTTAAATTACCAGGATCATGCATTAATCCGATATGATATTTATCTATTTTTATTACTTGTTTTTTGGGAAGTTTATTTTTGACATCCACATTATCCATATTGCCTGCAACCGCAACTACAGGAGCTATTTTTTTTAATTCGCTCATAACGTTTATCTCAATTAAATCTCCCGCATGAAGAATAAGATCGCATTTTTGAAAGTGACTCTTTATCTCATCTGAGATATGCAATGAATTAATGGGTATGTGAGTATCTGAGATTACTCCTATTTTTAACATAATTATGAGCTTACTTCTCCACCTCTCACACTTTTGGATAATATATTATAGTTTTCATCAAATTCTACTGTAAGCTGCATTAGGTTGTTGCAATTATTACCTAGTATTTCCTTTTTGAGTATAAAGGCTGGGCCTGAGTCTCCTACGCCCTTATATTGATTCATTAGGTCATTAGTTGGATTTACCTTAACAATAATAATTTCTTGGCACTTGCCGCATTGAACGGAAAATGTCAGTTGTTCTTTTTTTGAGTTTGTATTAAAAAGTTTTTTTATACTCTCAAATATTCTCATGGTAAGTAATAAAATGGGTTTTGAGGTTTGTGCCCTTTTCTTATTTCAAAATAAAGCTGCGGATGCTCACAGCGACCGGTGTTTCCGACTAAGGCAATAGCTTGCCCCTGTTTTACTGTTTCACCTAAGTCAACTAGATTTTCTGAATTATGTGCATAAACTGTTAAAAAACCATCTCCATGATTTATGATTATGGTTTTGCCCTTACCCTTAACTTTGTCTTCACAAAAAGAAATTGTACCTGATCGGGCTGCTTTGACTTCTTGACCCCGCCTAGCTTTAATCTTAATTCCTTTTGACTTGATGCCGTTATATTTAACTCCATAGTAACTTATTACTTTACCTTTTACCGGCCAGAGAAAATTACCTTCTGCTTTTATAAATGATGAAGCTGTTTGTTTTGAAACTGTTTTTTGCGGATTATCAGGAATGAAAACCAATTGACTCACTTTAATCATGGAAGCATCTGAGATGCGATTAATTTTGACAATTTCATCAATGCTCAGGCCATAGGATCTAGATATGCTCCAGAGAGTTTCCCCTCTTTTGACCTTGTGGTATTTACCAGGTGTTGATTTTAAATTAACCAAGGTTGACCTTGAGCTTCTAGTTGTTTTGCACCCAGTAAAGATTAATGAGCAAAATAAAAAACAAAGAATTAAATATGAGACCGATTTTTTTTTATTCATAATATTTTTGGAGCGAGTGAGGAGAATCGAACTCCCGTATTCAGCTTGGGAAGCTGGCATTCTACCATTAAATTACACTCGCAAAAAGCTTTATGGGCGCGGGATACCATTAAATCACGTCCGCAGTTAAAAGCTTGTTAATTCTTTAAATTCTTTATATCTTTTGTCTATATCTGACTTTTTCAATTTTCTCAGTTTCTCTATGGAGAATGCTTCCACGTTGTAAGATGCTAATATATTACCATATATAACCGCCTTTTTAAAGCTAGCCTGGTTTAATTTCTTTGTCTTGGCAACATATCCCATGAATCCACCCGCAAAAACGTCACCTGATCCAGTAGTGTCCAGAGGTTCTTCTAGTGGATAGGCTGCTGATGAGAATTTGAAGTTTTTAGCAAAAATCATTGCTCCATGCTCACCCTTCTTGATAATTACCATTTTAGGACCCATTTTTAAAAGATTTTCTGCAGCTTTAATCAAATTGCTATGTCCGCTTAAATCTCTGGCCTCAGAATCATTAACAATAAAGATTTGTATTTTTTTTAAGACTTTTAATAAGCTTTTCCTTTTGTTATCAATCCATAGATTCATGGTGTCACAGGCTGTGAGTATTGGATTTTCTATTTGATTTAATACTTCAAGTTGTAAGTCTGGGTCAATATTAGCTAAAAAAACATATTTACTGCGCTTATAACTTGCTGGAAGTTTTGGTTGGAAGGTTTCAAAGACATTTAGATGAGTGTAAATGGTTTCGCGATGATTTAAATCTGCCGAATATTTACCTTTCCATCGAAATGTTTTACCTTTGGCTATTTCAAGTCCTTTTATATTAATTCCTTTGTTTTCTAAGAAATTAATATCTTTTTTCTTGAAATCTTCACCTACAACAGCTACAAGCTTAACCTTGCTAAAATAGTTTGCGGCTAATGAGAAGTAAAGAGCAGATCCTCCCAAGACTTCATCTTTTTTCCCATAAGGGGATTCAATTGAATCATAAGCAACTGAACCTACGACTAATAAACTCATTTTTTAAGCACCTCTTCTATGGTTTTAATTGCGCAAAATTCAGAACACATTGAACATACATCTTTCTTTTTTGCTTTTAGTTTTTTATATTTAGACTTCCCCTTGTTTGGCTCAAGGGCTAATTCGAATTGCTTTGGAAAATCTCTCTTTTTTCTGGCTTGCGATAGTAGTTTATCTCTTTGTATTGCGCTTTTGTTGCCCTTGGCCACATCAGCTGCGTGGGCTGCTATGCGGCTTGCAATTAAACCTTCTTTTACATCTTCATCTGAAGGAAGGCCTAAATGCTCAGCTGGAGTTAGATAGCAGATAAAGTCAGCTCCGTACGTTGCTGCAATAGCTGATCCTATACTGGCAGCAATATGATCATAGCCTACAGCTGCATCAGTTACTAAGGGACCCAGCACATAAAATGGAGCTCCATGGCATAGTTTTTTTTGTATTTGCATATTGGTTTTAATTTCATTTATCGGTACATGTCCAGGGCCTTCTATGATGGCTTGTACGCCCCTTTTATTCGCTCTTTGAGCTAGTTCGCCTAAGAAGATTAGTTCTTGGATTTGGGCTCTATCTGTAGCGTCATCTATACAGCCAGGCCTTAAGCCATCTCCAAGTGAAATAGTAATATCATAATCATGAAGTATATCAAGAAGCTCATCGTAATGTTCGTAAAGAGGATTTTCTTTATTATTATGAATCATCCAATTTGTTAAGAATGCTCCTCCGCGGCTGACAATATTTAATAATCGGCCTTCCTGTTTTAATCTGCTTAAGGTTTCAAGGGTAAGGCCGCAATGAAGTGTCATGAAATCAACTCCATCTTCTGCCTGACGCTTGATAGAGCTAAATATATCATCAAGTTTCATATCTTTAATCTTTATATTTTTTTTAGCATTCAAAACAGCTGCTTCGTATATGGGAACAGTTCCTACTGAAACAGGACATTTGCTAATTATCTTGCGCCTTATCTCCCTTAAGTTGCCTCCTGTGCTTAAATCCATGACAGCATCTGCTCCGTATTCTAAGCTTATACTGAGTTTATTTAATTCATTTTTAAGGCAGGTAAAATCAGGAGAAGTGCCAATGTTTACATTTACTTTAGTTTTTAGATTTTTTCCAACTGCACAAGGTTTACTGGGAGCGTGTTTATAGTTAGAACATATAACTGTTTGCCCGTTCTTGATGTCATTTGCTAATTCTCTTGCGTCTAAACCTTCAGACTTAGCAACCTTTTTAACTATAGCAGGGATTTGCTTACTTTTAATTTTATCTATGAGAGTTTTCATAATTTAATAAAATATCCTTAAACTTTTTTGTTGTAATTCCAGGTTTTTTTGCTTGGCAGATAGCTTTGTAGACAACGATTTTATTTATTTTATATTTAATGAGCTGACTAATATTTTTTAAGTTAATGCCTCCAATAACAAAATAAGGAATAGTGGTTTTGTTAATAATCTTCTGAGCCCTAGCTATTCCTAAAGGTTTTAAATGCGGCTTAGTAGTTGTTTTAAAAATAGAACCAATAGCTATATAATCAGGATTTTGGGACAGTGCTATCCTTGCCTCTTTTACAGAATGAGTTGAGGTTCCGATTATGTAGTTTTTACCTAGAAATGCACGCGCAGCCTTAACACTAATGTCTTCCTGGCCTAAGTGGACACCATCAGCTTCTGAAATCTTAGCTATATCAAGCCGGTCATTAACTATAAAAAGAACATTATGCTTCTTTGTAAGCTTCCTTATTTTTTTAGCTATAGCAAGAACAAAGCTGTCACTTTTATTTTTTATTCTCAATTGAACAATGTTAGCACCTTGAGAAATAACATGTTTTGCAATATCTAAATTCTCATCTACGATTACATAAAGACTGAATTTTTTTAAAAGTTTTTTTCTCAAGTTCGTAAAGTTTATATCTTATATCCTTAAATTGCAAGGCCGCTTTTTTGTTAAAAAGTTTAGATACATCTTCTAATACTCTCGCAGATTCTTTAGCTCTTTGTAAATTTGCTAGAAAAATATCTGTAATATTTTTTTTATTTAATTCGTAATCTGGCGTACCCTTACCTACGTCTTTTAAGGAGTCTCTTGATTCAAATAAGCTCTGCTCATCTATTGATAGCTGCTTAAAAGCAGTTGTAACGTTATGTCTTAAAGTTTTGTAAGTGCGTGTTAAATTTTTATCTTCGAAGGCATACCTAATAACATCTTCGCAAACCCTTAAGCCTTCTTTTAAGCGGTTATAATTAGCATCTATAATTCTATAAAGGGCTGTTTTCATTTATATTTTAGAAGATATCTTTTTAATGATGGCGCTGGTTGAGTAACCTTTTAGAAAACTAATACGTATAATTTTGCCGCCATTAGATGATACTTCTTTGGCTCCCACAATATCTTTTTTCTTCCAGTCAGCTCCTTTTATTAGGATGTCGGGTTTGACTGTTTGGATAAGTTTGAGTGGTGTTGTTTCTTTGAAAAGCACTACAAAGTCAACTGATTCCAGAGCAGCAATAACAATCTGTCTTGCTTTTTGGCTGTTGATCGGCCTCTTCTCACCTTTTATTTTTTTTACAGAGCTATCACTATTTATAGCAATAATGAGAGCATCGCACTTCTTCTTGGCATCCTGAAGGTATTTGGCGTGTCCAGCATGCAAGAGATCAAAACAGCCATTGGTAAAGCCAACAGTTTTTTTACGCTTCTTAAGTTTCTTGACCTCTTTAAGAAGTTCGGCTGTTGACTTAATTTTATCCTTATACATTTAAATGGCTTTCTATGATATCACATAGAATATGTATGCAGGATATATGCGCTTCTTGAACTATGGGAGTATTGTTGCTATTGATAGAGAGGCAACAATTAGTGCACGTTTTAAGCTCCCCACCATCTTTTGAACTAAGGCCAAAAGTAATTAATCCGTTTTCATTGGCCCATCTTAGAGCCTTAATAACATTAGGTGAATTGCCACTGGTAGATATTCCTAGAGCGATATCACCTTCTTGACCTAAGGCTTGTAATTGTTTTAAAAAGATATTCTCAAATCCATAGTCATTAGCAATGGCAGTTATGTTAGAAGTGTTTGTGCTAAGCGCTATGGCGGCAATAGGTTTTCTTTCTTTTTTATATCTGCCTACTAATTCAGCTGCCATATGCTGGGCATCAGCTGCGCTTCCCCCGTTACCAAAAATAATAATCTTTTTACCCTTATTTACAGCTTCAGTCATAACTTGAGCAATTTCTTCAATTACTGATAACTGATTTTTGAGAAGATCTTCCTTAGCAATTAAGCTTTCTTCTAAATGTTTTTTTATTGCATCTTTCATAATATCAACCGAAAAATTCTTTGGCTAAATCATAATAGGCTTTATCAACTGTTTTTAGTTTGCCAAGAATCCTTTCTATTTTTACGTGACCTATTTTATTGCCTTGCAAGCTGACCATATAGCCTGCTTTGCCGGCAAGTATAAGCTCTACAGCCTTTACTCCAAACTTTGTACCTAGAATTCTGTCATGGGCAGTTGGTGAACCACCTCTTAAGAGATGACCTAAAACAGTAACCCTGGTTTCATATCCAGTTTCTTTTTCAATAATATCAGCCAGTTGTTGACCGATGCCACCCAATTTAACATGGCCGAAAGCGTCCATTTCCTGATCCTGAAGAATCATCTTGCCGCTCATTTTGGCTCCTTCAGCCACTACAATAATGCTGAAGTGTTTACCGCGTTTTTTTCTACTCTTAATGCTTTCAATTAATTCTTCGGTATTGATAGGTATTTCCGGTATGAGGGCATAATCACCGCCACCAGCTATAGCTGAGTCAACTGCAATCCAACCTGCATGTCGTCCCATTACTTCAACGACCATAACGCGGTGATGAGATTCAGCTGTTGTATGCAATCTATCAATGGCTTCTGTGGCTATATTAACAGCTGTATCAAAACCGAAAGTTGCATCAGTTAAAGGAACATCATTATCAATAGTTTTTGGTACACCAACAACAGGAAAGCCATCTTTAGAGAGTCTTCCGGCTATACCTAATGTATCTTCACCACCAATAGCAATCAAAGCGGTTAGTTTTAGGGCCCTGAAGTTTCTTTTAGCCTTTGCTAAAAGTTTAACATCTTTATAGGGATTAGTGCGTGAAGTGCCTAAGATAGTGCCTCCTCTATGAAGTATTCCTGAAGTAGATTTCAAGTCTAACTTTACTGTTTGGTTGTTAACTAATCCACTCCAACCATTCTTAATGCCAATGACTTCAAGTCCTTCGTTAATAGCTTTTCTGGTTACAGCTCTAATAACGGGATTTAATCCTGGGCAGTCGCCACCTCCTGTTAAAACTCCAATTCTTTTTGCCATGATGAAACCCTTTCTACATATTAAGTTGAAAAATTATACTTCTGACTTATATTGGAAGGGAACAGTTGCTTCCTCTTCTTCGTTTTTATTTTTGGAGCGCTTACCCTTTTCAACGATTTTAATAACATCAATAAGCACTTTTACTTCTTCAGCGTTGCCTAAAAGCTTATTAACTCTATTTTTCACTGTATCCTGTATTTTTTGTGTGATTTCAGGAATGGAAAGATCTTCCAAGAGATATGTCTTACAAGTAATTGTTAGATTACCCTTTTTTACTTTCACTAGAGGTCTTAAGTCTTGGATTTCTTTAAATTCCCTACCTAGCCTTCTGACAAAATCTTCAATAGCAGATAATGATACAGTAACTTGACCATTAGGATTTTCAAAGGATATACTCTTTTCCTGCTTGCCTGAGCCAAAGGCTAGCTGCATTATTGCAAGAGAAATAACGATAATACCGACTCCTATCATAATGATAATCATTCTGATGTTCAGATCTGTTGGTATACGTATGAGCAACTCATTAACTGTTTGGGGTGTAATGTATCCAAGTGCGAAAGCAATTACAAGGCTACCAACGGCCACAAAAACCAATGTGTAAAAGAAGATTACGATACCAGTAAAAATTTTCACTATAAGCCTCCTCATATAATGTGTCTATTAGACACGTTAAAGAATTAAGACGTTCGCATTCGCTCACTTTAAGAATTAAGTCACCAGAAACAATGATCAAATTCGAATAACCAAACTATGCCAAGAAAAACTGTTTGATGTTTGATTATTGTTTTTTAGTTCTTGCTTCTAACTTAATCCTTAATTCTTAATCCTGTGTTCAATCAGTAGTATCCAGCAATTTCTGGGCAAAGTTTGTATAATACTGCCCCTTAACAAACTCTTGATTATTAAGAACTTTTTTATGGAAATCAACGGTTGTTTTTATTGGGTGAATAAAATACTCATCTAGGGCTCTTTTCATTATAGCTATAGCTTCCTGCCTATTTTTTCCATAAGTAATAAGCTTGGCTATCATTGAATCGTAGTAAGGCGGAATTACATAGCCTTGATAAGCTGCTGAATCTAGTCTGACTCCAGGACCTGAAGGAGCATGATAGACTTCTATTTTTCCAGGAGAAGGAATAAAACCATTTCTAAAATCCTCAGCATTTATGCGGCATTCAATTGCATGACCTCTTATTTCTACTTTGTCTTGTGAAACTGAGAGTTTTTTTCCGGCTGCAATATTGATTTGCTCCTTAATAATATCGATTCCAGTAACCATTTCAGTTATAGTATGTTCTACTTGAATACGGGTATTCATTTCCATGAAATAGAAATTATCTTTTTCATCTAAAAGAAATTCAATTGTTCCAACGCCAGAATAGTTAACAGCCTTAGTAGCTTTTACTGCAGTATCCCCCATCTTTTTTCTGATCTTTTTGTTTATAGCTGGAGATGGCGCTTCTTCAAGTAATTTTTGATGTCGTCTCTGAATAGTACAATCTCTTTCTCCTAAATGGATAACATTTCCATGATTATCAGCCATTATTTGAATTTCTATATGCCGAGGGAGCTCAAAATATTTTTCTATATATATTTCTGGGTTTCCAAAATTCTTCTCAGCCTCCGCTTGAGCTGTTGCCACGGCATTTGTAAGTCGAACATCGTTATGAGCAACTCTCATGCCTTTGCCGCCACCGCCAGCTGAAGCTTTGATGATTACTGGATATTTAATTTGATTAGCTACTTTTAGAGCCTCATCTTTATTTTTTATAGGTAAAAGGCTTCCAGGTATAACGGGAACGTCATTTTTCTTCATGGTTATTTTGGCGTTTAATTTATTCCCCATTTTCCTTATTGAATCTGGAGTAGGTCCTATGAACTTAATTTGACATGATTCACATACTTCAGCAAAGTGAGCATTTTCAGCTAGGAATCCATATCCCGGATGTATTGCTTCTACATCTGTTATTTCAGCAGCACTTATAATTGCAGGTATGTTGAGATAGCTGTTGTGGGGTTCATGGGATCCTATGCAAATGGCTTCGTCTGCTAGTTGAACTGGCAATGAATTGATATCAACATCTGAATAAACTACTACAGTGCGGATATCCATTTCTTTGCAAGCCCTGATTATTCTAAGGGCAATTTCACCACGATTGGCTACTAATATTTTTGAAAACATAATTATGCAATCGGCTCCAAAAGTATAATGGTTTGACCAAATTCTACAGGGTGACCACTTTCAACTAATATTTCTACTACCCTGCCCGCAGTTTCACATTTAATTTCATTCATTAGCTTCATGGCTTCAATGATGCAAAGCGTGTCTTCTTCTTTGATCTCCTGGCCTATTTCAATAAAAGGTTCTGCGTCTGGGGCTGGAGCTCTGTAAAACGTACCAACCATTGGTGCTTTTATTTCAATCAATTTTCTCAAAGGCTCTTGTTCTTTGGCAGCTTCTTGGGCTGTCTGATTTGAGCCTTGAGCAGGCTGGTAATTTACGGCTGTATCTTGGATAACCTGTTTTATCTGATTATCTTCTTTTTTGAGCCTTACCTTCAAGCCGTTTTTTTCAATTTCAATTTCCTCTAGCTTATTTTCATTCATAAGCTTTATCATTTCTTCTATTTCTTTAAGATTCATATCTTTACCTCATTTGGCTTTTCCGGCATATTCACTAGTTCGGGTATCTATGCGTATTTTATCACCTTCATTGATAAAATTAGGTACCATGATATTGGCGCCGGTTTCTACGGTTACGTTTTTTGAAGCTGTGCTTTTTGCAGTATCTCCCCTAGCTCCTGGTTCTGCTTTGGCAACACTCAAGTTTACAAAATTAGGAAGACTTACTGAGATTATTTTATTATTTGCAATAGATGCAGTTATTTCTGTTTCTTCAGGCATGAAATCAGCAATATTTTGGCACATGTCTTTACTTAAAGGTACCTGTTCGTATGATTCCTGATCCATAAAATGATACATATCACCATCTGAATATAAATACGTTAGTTTCTTTTCATCGATAAAAGCTGTTTCAATTTTCTCATCTGATCTAAAAGTATTTTCAATAACTGCATCATTGTCTAGACCCTTTAACTTGGTGCGGTAATATGCGGGTCCTTTGCCAGGCTTAACATGTTGATAGCTGAGAATTGTATAAAGTCTATTATTATATTTAATAACAATTCCTGCTTTAAACTGCGTGGGTGATATCATGGCTGAGAACTTTATATCCTTTCTGGGTTACTACTACAACATCTTCAATGCGTATACCGAATTTATCAGCTAAGTATATACCAGGTTCGACGGTAAAAACCATTCCCGATTCGAGATACTCGTCACTTTTAGGACTAATAGTTGGTGCTTCGTGTATATGAAGCCCGAGACCATGTCCCGTGGTGTGAATAAAATTCTTAGCATATCCGTATTTTGCGATTACATCGCGAGCTGCTTTATCAATAAGTGACGCTTTTATTCCTGGCTTTATACTATGTATAGCAGTTTCTTGAGCCTCTTTTACTATAATATAAATTCTTTTATACTCAGCCTTCATTTTACTGAATGAATATACTCTTGTCAAGTCTGAATTGTAACCGTAAACCTTTGCACCTAAATCAATTAGAAAATTAGACGTCTTTTTTAGTTTATAGTTAGTCGTTTTAGCATGCGGCAAGGCGCTTCTGCTTCCAGAGGCTACAATTGGTTCGTAATTTGCTGTCTCGAAACCCAATTTTGAAATATGATATTTTAGATAAGCAGCTAGCTCTTTTTCTGTTTTTCCGATTAGGTTAATTTTCTTTATTTGATTAAGTGTGATATTGACTATGTCGCAGGCCTTTGAAATAGCTTTTATTTCTCGAGCATCTTTTATCAGGGTTAGCAGCTTGATATATTTAGTAGCAGGTTTCATTCTTACTCCGGCTAACTGTTTTTTGATATAAGCATACATCTGATAATTAAGACAATTTTTTTCAAACCCCAATGTTTTAAAATTATTTTTTTTTATCATTTGAGATAAATCTATTAAGGAGCTAGATGAAATAATCTTTTTGAGGTTCATCTTAAGACTTTTTACTTCCTCTTGATAGCGTGAATCTGTAAATAGATAGTCTTCTTTTGGTGTTAGCAATAAATAGGCATCTTCTTGGTCATAACCGGTGAAATAAAAAACATGCTCCCTACTCAAGCAGAGCATTGCCTCTATATTATTTTTATAAAGGAGATTTTTTAAAGCTCGTATTCGTTTTGCAAATTCAAAACTTTTCTTCATTTCATTATGATTTCTTGTAGGTATTTATTTCTTGAGAGTTTTTGCTATTGCTTTTACGGCTAATATATAGCTATACTTTCCAAAGCCAGATATCTGACCGAGGGCTACAGGTGCTATAAGAGAAGTATGTCTAAATTCTTCTCTGGCGTAAATGTTTGAAAGATGAACCTCTATTGCGGGGATACCAGCAGCTGATATGGCATCTCGTATAGCTACGCTGGTATGTGTGTATGCAGCGGGGTTGATGATTATGCCTTCAAAGTTATCTTTTGCCTTGCCTATTATATCTACAATTTCTCCTTCATGATTTGATTGCATGATTTCTATGGAGATTCCTTCTATTTCAGCTTCTTTAATGGCTTCCTGGTTTATTTCTTCAATAGTAGCCTTGCCATAAACTTCAGGTTCTCTTTGTCCTAATAAATTTAGATTTGGTCCGTGAATAAGAAGTACTTTAGTCATGTTATTTCTCCATTGAGTCAGTTGTTATCTGCTCCGGGTTATTTAAAAGTACAGGTATGTCATCTGTAATTAAATATTGCCTATTGCAAGCCTCACAGATAAGCTTATTGTTGCTTTCATTTAGTTTCTTTTTGCATATTGGACAGGCTAAAATGTCTAAAAGTTTTTTATCTATCATAATTCACCTCCATTTCTTCAATTTCAGAAATACTAAATTTATGATATCCGCTGAGTAAATATATAATGCCCCCGATCATACTTAGGGATATAAAATAAGTTAACCACATAAGAGCTAAGGCTCCAGCTTCTACCTCGGAAGCTATGCCCCCAAAAAGAAGAACAAAGGCTCCTTCTCTGGGTCCTGTTCCACCCAAAGAAGGAATCATGCTGGCTATGCTGACAATAGGCATAAAGAGCAAAAATACTACATAAGGCAAATCCATATTGAGACTTTTGGCAATTATAAAGGCTACGGTAATCATAAGCGTTTGACCGCAAAAAGCAACCAAGAAAACAAATGAACTTTCTCTTTTGAAGTGCCTGAAATCGTTTAAAACTTTATATATGCGCCCAGCAGATTCTTCTAATTTAAAAAATTTAACTATTTTAATCAGTATTCCAAGCCTTGCGGTCAACTTTTTATTTAGAGAGAATATTATAAAAAATATAGATGCTGTAAAAATCGACATGATTATCAGACGAATCTTAAAGCTAATTAGATCAGATTTTACAAAGAAAAGAGCTATGATAGCAATGAAAGCAATTGAAATTAAGCCTATTGTTCTATCGGCAATGACGGCGGTGTAGCATTCGAGTTTTTTATCTCTATACTTTTCAGAGACGTAATAACCTCTGGCTATATCTCCCCCTACTGCTGTTGGTAAAAAACTATTAAAGAAAAAACCGATAAAATTGATAATCACTGATTCTTTAAGAGTTAATTTTATATTTTGTGTTTTAAGAACATATATTAATCTGATTGCCAAAAGAACTATATTAAGACAGAAAAGTGCAAATCCGAATAGGAGCAGGTTTTTATTGGCAGCTTTTAAAGTGATCAGAAGTTCATTAACGTTATCCTTAAGAAAGAACCATAATATTGACATAAGGATAATCGTGACTAATACTCGAGATAAAAATACTAATTTTTTTTTCACAAGCCTAACTATAGCATAACCTTAAAGTTATGTAAAGTATATTTGCTCAATTATGTTGAATATCGTCTTCCTTCTTAATTTTTGAAGGTAGTTGTTTTTGATTCCTTAAATTCTCAATTTTATTCAAGGGTCTTTCTAATTGCCGCGCGCGAGTTGTAGTCAGGACATCATATTCCGATTGAGCCTCCTTAATTTTGCTGCCTAATTTATCGAATTTATCTATAAATAATTGCCATTGTTTCTTAAATGTGTTTAATAATGTTAAGATTTCGTTTGAAGTTTTCTCTAGGGCAAAGTTATCAATTGCATGCCTGATGATTGCCAAGACCGCAAAGAGAGTTGCAGGTGAGCAGATGATGATTCTGTTTTTGATAGCCTCATCTATAATTGTTCTATCCATTTCGTTTATAAAAACATATATTTGTTCATTAGGAATAAACAATAAAGCGTAATCAACTGTGTTTTCCTCCGGGTCAATATAATCCTTAGAAGTTACTTCTTTGACTCTGGCTTTGACATCTTGGAGAAACTTACTGCAAAACATATTTTTATCAGTTTCTGCTTCGGCTTCAATGTATTTCATATAATTATTAAGTGGAAATTTTACATCCATATTAAGCTTTAATTCGTTAGGCAGCAGAAAGGTAAAATCGGGCCGCAGATTATTATTCGTGAGGGTTTTTTGCTTTAGATAATTAATATTTTCAACCAGACCTGCCATGCGCAGGACATCTTCGGCCATGCGTTCGCCCCACTGCCCTCTGGCTTTTGTGCTTGAAAGGGCTTGTTTTAAGTCAGTGGTGACCGCATTTAAGTCCCTGTTCTGCTGGCTTACACCTTCAAGGACTTTACTTAATTGACCAAATTTATCTACTCTGTCTTTTTCGAGATCACAGACAAGTTTAGAAACATCTTCCAGCTGTTTATTAAGGTTTTTTAATTCCTGATCTATAAGACTTTTCTTGGAATCAAGTTCTTTAGATCCTATTTGTCTCTCGGTTTCTAGCTTGGCTTTAGCCAGTTCAATGAGCTGTTCAGTTGATTTCGATAAAGCATTCATTGATAGGTCGCTAAAGGCTCCCTTGACTTTATCTAGAAGATAATCTGATTCCTTATCTTTCTGCTTTTGACTTTTTCTATTGATGAATGCAAAGCCAAACGAAAATAATAATCCGCCTATTATAAAGACAGCAAGTAGATGAATGAAATCTATCGTGGGCATAATTTTAAGAAACTCCTATTCCGGCGTAACCTACTACTGAGTGAAAATCATTAGTGGTGTCTGCGCTCGTATTATACATGATTAACTTTGCTTCTTTGGCTCCTAGCTTTTTAGAGGCATAAAGCAT